>CAMWNM010000011.1 GCA_947175635.1 uncultured Bacteroidales bacterium
GCGGCCGGATGTCGGAACAGACGGAGAAATCCCTATATTTGCGAGAGTGTCCCATAAATGGATCTGTGGATAAAGCTTACGAAAAACGGCTTTGGGAATATTCATGATTGAAAGTTGTTTTTTGTTGAAAAATCAGTATATCTGTAGATTCTGTAAAAAGAATGATGTTACTAAAATAAGGACTATTGAAGAACCAATATTCCGGATTTACCTAATGGCGTTTATATCGTCCGGGTGAAGACAAATGGAACTTCGTTTACACAAAAATTCCTTATACAATGAAGACAAAACACATCATGCTGTTGCTTTGCTTTTTTCTGATTGGCGGCTTGACGGGAGCGGTGGCCAAGGAGGAAAAAAAAGAGAAGAAACCTGTTCCAGAGTTTCCATTCAAACGGTTTTATGCGGAAGTTTCTTTGGGGTATGGATTTGTATTTTCTTCCGTACATTTAGAAGGAGCATCATCACGGGGACTATTCCCCAGTGGCATAGATTTAAAAAATCACAGGCAAAGTTTTGGTAACGGTCTTCATGCAGGCGTTGATCTGGGCTATAGATTCAACAGATATCTGGCCATCGACCTTGGAGGAAAATACATGGTTTACTCTACAATGGAAGATTGGGCGGCGGTGCTGGAGAACCCGGACATAAACGGTATTCCTCTCGCGGTGAACGAAAAAGAACTCTCATCCGAAAGTGGCCATATCTCGCTGCAATTGGTTGCTTCACCCGATTTTAAACGAGTAGATCCGTATGTCAAGGCCGGATTAGTGTTCTCCATTGCACGTATTCATGCAGACCAATATTATGGTGTTTATGATCAAGGTGTTTGGCAATATGGCTCGAATATTGTTTTCAACCAACAGTTTACCGGAACTCAATGGGCTTTCAGGGCAGGATTTGCAGGAGCGGTAGGTATGAACATCCACCTCGCGAAATTAATATCACTATCCGTTGAATGGCAGTTCTCCGTTTCTGGTTTAGTGGATTTTGACTGGGGAGACCTGAAACTGAAATCGGAGCAGGGAGACAGGAATGCAGCCGCCGGTCGGCTGAACAAAGAACCTACCCGCTACACAGGAACGGATCACCTGTCTTTCAACAGTCACGGATTGAGAATCGGCGTTAAATTCAAGTTCTGAATTTAAAAGTCATCAAAATGCCTACGACAGGCGGCTTTTGAAATCCTCGTAGTTGAAATCGCGGCGGTAAAGCAATTCATTGCCTCTTATCAGGCAGAGGGAAATAGTAACTAAAATGTCCTCGGAAAATAATTGAAAGAGGGATCAAGAGAAAGATGTCAGGCAAAAGTAAGCAACATATCAGGATTTACAGTTTATGGTTTATTGATTCCGTTTCTTTTGTACGGTAGGATTTTCCTGTCATATTGACTAAGTGTGCTTTATGGCAGAGTCTGTCCACAAGGGCGGAGCAAAGCACTTTGTCCTTCAAGATCTCATCCCATCGCGTGAAAGGTAGATTGGAGGTGATGACGGTGGATCTGTTGTTTTATGTCCATGTTTATCATGTGTTTGAATATATGGCTTGCGCTATATACCCGCCACCCTCCACATGGCCCCTTTTTCAATTATTTTCCGGAGTCATTTTCAATTATTACTTACACCTGTAAGAAAATCCATGAAATCCTGTATCCAGTGGGGCAAGGGGCATGTCATCGAAAGTGCCAGCCAAGGCGCGTGGTCAAACGTATCTTCGACCACGATGTATAGACTATCCGCTGTGTCAGCGACAACAAAGACATCTATCCCGCTTTCCCGACCGAAATCCGATATCCGAGGTTTGAGCATCGTGCTAGGCGCGATCCGTCTCGAATAGCCCGACAGAGGCCCACCAAATGTCCCGACACTATCCCCGTAGATAGGGTGATTTGTTTCGGATTATTTTGACACTTTTTGATGGCCTCCTGCCACCGCGCCGATAGGCGGCCGTGTATCGCTCGAAACCACCCGCCGGCCGGGCATGAAAAAAGGCCTTAAAACGGCTTTTTAATGCTGTTTAAGGCCTTTTTATGGGATAAACTCCCATGCAAATGCACTTTTTTCTTTCTACTCAATGGAACTTTTCTTCACATCCGATGAACGCAAATTAACCTTTTGGGACGTTTCGTTTTTTGTGCGTTTTTCTTAACACATTGTTTTTGCCCGTTTTGCGTTTTTGCTTTTTGGACGGTTGGTTTTTACCCCCATAAACACCATCAGGTGCTTCTTTTTCCTTTGTTTTGGATATAGTGTGTTAAATCTCCCAGGTATCTCCGCTGTTGAGCAAATCATCCATACATTTAATAGATGATTCCTTTTGGGCTTTCTCAATCTGGTTTTCGAGCAGTTGGTTGAACGTCATCGCAGGTGTGGAACGGATAACCCCCATGGCTACCGGAAATTCAGGCAAATGCATTTTGGCCAGCATCAAGTGGATGCCGGGATCTTGAGAGAAAGCATCGTGTACCAGAATATCCTTTTCGGTAATGCCGTCTTTTCCCAATTCCACAACCTCCAGACGGGTATTGTTCAGGCGGATGCCTTTATTCTTTTCCTTGCCGAACAGCATGGGTTTTCCATGTTCGAGAATAAGCTGGTGGTCATCGCGGACATCTTTGCCCGTAATGGCGGCATGTGCTTTGTCGTTAAAGATAACGCAATTGTCGAGTACTTCGATTACCGAGCAACCATCGTGCCGGGCGGCCTGCATCATCACCTGCGTCATCAACTTCACGTTATTGTCGGGAACACGGGCAAAGAAAGTGCCTTGCGAACCGATGACCAGTTCTCCCGGATTGAACGGATGTTCGATGGTTCCCATGGGCGAGGTCTTGGTGATGGCGCCCATAGGAGAGGTGGGGGAGTACTGACCTTTGGTAAGACCGTAAATCTGGTTGTTGAACAACACGATGTTCACGTCCATATTGCGGCGTACGATATGGATAAAATGGTTACCCCCTATGGCGAGCGAGTCGCCGTCGCCCGTACTGATCCATACGCTCAGACCGGGATTGGAAAGCTTTACCCCGGCGGCAATGGCGTTGGCACGGCCGTGGATACCGTGAAAACCGTAGGTATTCACGTAATAGGGAAAGCGGGAAGAACATCCGATTCCCGATACATTCACATAATTTTCTTTCTTATAGCCGATTTCGGGAAATACACTTTCCATAGCGGCCAAAATGGAATGCGAACCGCAACCGGGACACCATTTCACCATTTGGTCGCTGGCGAAGTCCTGTTTGGTAAGTTTTTCCGCGGATTTTTCTATGGCGATTTTCATACGACTTTCTTTTTTAGGATTATTCGGCCAAAAGTTTCTCGAAACATTCCGTCAGTTCGGAAACTGTAAAGGGCAGGCCTTGGATCTTGTTGTATTGCTTCATACTCAGATGGTCGAATTTTCCACGGAGGTAGTTTACAAACTGGCCTTCGTTCAATTCGCATACCACAATCTTCTTGTGCCCTTCCAACACCTTGGCGGTGTTTTTGGGAAGCGGCATGATGTAGTTGAAGTGTGCGTGGGCAATGCTTTTTCCTTCAGCCTGTAAAGCTTTTACCGCCGTGTTCACTGCGCCTTCGGTGCCCCCCCAGCTTACAACCAGCAGGTCGGCATCGGCATCGCCGTCCACTTTCTGTTCGGGAATGCAATCGGCTATCTTCTCCACCTTCTCGCGACGGAGCCGGGTCATCGTGGCATGGTTCATCGGATCGGTGGACACATTGCCGTAGATATCTTCTTTTTCAAGGCCGCCGATACGGTGCCGCAAACCTTCGGTACCGGGCAAGGCCCAACCGCGAACCAGAGTTTCAGGATTCCGCAGGTAGGGCTTGAAGTCGGGATCGTTAGCCGGAACGATAGGGGGATTGATGGCCGGCATATCGGCCATTTTGGGAATGCGGAACAACTGCGATCCGTTGCCTATCGACCCGTCGGAAAGCAGGATGCAGGGGGTCATGTGCTCCATGGCCAACTTGGCCGCTTCATAAGCGTATTGGAAGCAGTTGGCCGGTGTGGAGGAAGCGATGACGATAAGCGGCGCTTCTCCGTTGCGCCCGAAAAGGGCCTGGTAAAGGTCGGATTGTTCGGACTTGGTGGGCAAGCCCGTGGAGGGACCGCCGCGTTGAACGTCCACCACGACGATGGGCAGTTCGGTGATCACCGCCAACCCGAGGGCTTCGCTCATCAGCGACAGACCGGGGCCGGAAGTGGAGGTACAGGCAAGCGATCCGGCGAAACTGGCACCGATGGTGGAGCAGATGCCGGCAATCTCGTCTTCGGCTTGGAAAGCTTTGGCACCCAGATCGCGGCGCTTGGTGATCTCAATCAGTATGTCGGTTGCCGGTGTGATGGGGTAGGAACCCAGAAACAAAGGACGGCCCGATTTCTCGGCCGCGGCCAGCAGGCCCCAGGCGGTGGCCACGTTGCCGGTGATGTTGCGGTAGCGTCCCTTCTCCATCGGCGCCGACCCTATGTTGATCGTGGATTCCACGATTTCGGCAGCTTCGGCATAGTGGTGTCCCGCTTCCAGCACTTTCTTGTTGATGGCGATCATCTGCGGTTTCTTGGCGAATTTCGTTTCAAAGAAGTGGCAGGTGGTTTCCATGCTGCGGTCGAAGATGTAGTAAATCATCCCCAAGGCGAACATGTTGCGGGTTTTGTCGATGGTTTTGTTGTCTAATCCATCGTTTTCAAGGGCTTTGCGCGAGAGGTTCGTGATGGGAGCCGGCACAAGGTTATAAGAAGAAAGGCTTCCGTCGGCAAGCGGGTTGGAAGCGTAATTGGCTTTGGAGAGGGCTTCTTCGGTAAATGTATCGGCATCCACAATCACCGTGGCACCTTTTTTTGCCCATTTCAGATTCGCTTTGAGCGAAGCGGGGTTCATGGCTACCAAAACATCGCAAAGGTCGCCCGAGGTACGTATCCGGGTGGAACCTACATGCACCTGAAAGCCTGACACTCCCGCCACGGTATTGTGCGGAGCGCGGATTTCGGCAGGATAGTCGGGAAAAGTGGACAGGTCGTTACCCGCCAAGGCGGCTGCGTTGGAGAACAGGGTGCCGATCAGCTGCATGCCGTCGCCCGAATCTCCGGCAAACTTGACCACCACGGTCTGTTTGTCCATATGTGGGATTTTCTTAGCCATATATAGTGTTCTTTTTTATGCGGTTTTATGCGGTTCAAAAATGGTCGTATACCATGTATACGGGCGCAAAGATAGCCAAATTTTCGTATAAAATTCCGCATAAAAAATAAACGAATGAAGCCGCAAGGGCCTCTTTTGTCGTTCGGCTTGGTCTTTGTATCTTTGCACCTTTGCATCTATTTGTCACGATAAAAAGAGTGTAGGATGAACAAGATATCGACACGGCGCATGCTGGGATTCATTGTAGCCTTTTTTACCATGATGATGCCTGTTTGGGCGCAGGACCTGGATGTTTTTTCGTATGAGATATGCGAGGGTCTTACCATACAGCCAAGCAGTTTATATCGTGTGTACGACGGTTACGAAATAGTATCCGTGTTGGATAAGAGCAACAACGATATCAAGGCGGAACCCCGTATCACGCCGCCTGCAGGCATCAATACCTATACCGTCAACTACAGGAACACGCGGACGGGCGAAGCCCTTTCCAAGCAAACGACGGTAACCGTGGTGGGCAAACCTGTGTTCACGGTAACGGCAACCCCGTCGGATATACTTTCGGGGGCCGCGGTATGTCCGGGGACGGAGGTGAAGTTTCAGGTAACCGCGAAAAACGCACCCGTAAGTTGGACGGTGGCCGGCAGTTCGGTCTCCGAGCAAACGGATGCCTTTACGCATAAGGTAACGGAAAATTGCAGGATTTACGCCCAGTCGTATAGCCAGGCCTGCGGAACGGTAGAACAATCCTATGCGATTACATTGGCGGAGAAACCGGATGTTTCAAAAGTTCGTCCTGTCCTTGACACCGTCATCCGTGGCAGTTATTGTGTCGGATGCGGTTGGCGGCCGGATGTGCTGCAGGTGTTGAAAGGCGCTGTCGGCGGTGCGGAAATCGACTACGCCAATTCTTCCTTGCAGTGGGCGGATGCGCCCGGTACGGATGTTGAGAAAGGGGTGCTTTCAGGCATCAATCGCCACGAAATAGCGCTGCATGTCGCTCTGAAAGTGAACGGAGACAAATGTGCCGATGTATCGTCATCGATAACGTACGATACTAATTTTTACCTTAGGCTCGATAAGGGAGTGCTTTGTATGCCTACCGTGATTTCCGATCCTGTGCTGCTGAAGCCTTGCGAAGTGGCGAAAGTGCGGCTTGCCTCCACAAGCGGCGGCACCCTGCAATCTCCTTCGCTTACGTCCGACGACCCTGATTTGGCCGGCACCGGTGCGCCCAAGGAAACCGTGCCCGACCCGTCAAGGGATATCCGTTCATGGGATCTGACATGGGGCAACTATACGGGAAAAACTGCCTCTCCGGTTCTGCAAGTGCAGGCGGATTACACACAGAATTGCCCCCTCAGCAAGCTTCAACCGGTGCGGACGATGCCTTTCCGCCAAGAGGTTTCCACCCGTATAGATACCAGTTACCTGAGTTTCACATACGACTATTGTCCGGACGGGATTGCCTCTCTGGAAGTGATAGGCGACTCGAAGAAAGTAAAGGATATCAGTGCGGAATTTGTATCCCCTGCCGGTGTGGGCGGCAGGTTGCGGAAAATAGATCCGCCTGCGGTCAACAGCCTGCTGTCCTATAAAACAACGGCGGCGGTTTCGGAATCGGAGGTGGCCAACTACAGTCCGCTGACGATCAAGTTTACCTATAGAGTGGAAACGGGAACCTGTGCGTTTTCGGTAAACGAGACGAGGGTGGTTGTCCTCAATCAGAAGAATTGCAACATGGCCTTTACGGTAAATCCGGAAGGATGTATCGGCAATGAAAACGAACAATATTATACGCTTACGAATAAGCCGGAGAATTTTATCCCCGATTCAGTGGTGTTTGATCCTAATCCCACGTTTACACTTGTACCCGGTTCATGGAATGCAGACAACACCAGATTTTCTTTCCGGGCTTATTACGCAGGTGCGGCAGAGAAAGACAGCGAGGTAGGAAGTGTTTCCGCCACGCTGTATTACCATAACGGTGCCGGTGCTCCGGCGGTAAGCACCACCACGGAAGGTACGCTCAAGGTAAAGACCTGTCCGCCCGAGTTGTCGAGCGTAACCAAGCTTACCCCGCCCATTTGCCCCGGAACGAGAATGTTTGCTGAAATCACGTTTACTAACAGTTCGCTGGATACCGCCCGTTCCAAGGTTGAGTTTATCGCCGATGCCGGTTATATAAAGAAATCGAATTGGAATTTGGGCGAAGGGCTCAAATATACCATAAGCAATTATCCCATTGAAAGCATAAATTACCGTGTGGCGGTTACCTACAACCAAGGAGACTCCATTTATAGGATAGACTCCTTGCCTTTGGTAAAGGATAAGAACTCCATCCCGCCCTTTATCGAAGTAGGCTCTTCCTGTGATTTGATAAAGACGAATGATGGAGCCAAGTGTTGCAAGAACGATGCGGTGGAGGTGGCGATTCAGAGCGGCAACACCAACGAAGCGTTGCAACGTATCGAATGGATTCTTGCCCCCGGCCAGGTCTCTCCCGTGTTGGAGAAAGAGGCAGCTGATCCGAAAATAACGGGAGGAAAGATTCTGTACTACAAAATTACGGCCGATCAACCGGGCGTATATCCTTTCCGGGCATATTCCCAATTGATAAACAAAACGCTTCAAGGCGTGGATATTCTGGGGGAATTTTCTCATGAAGACACTGTAAGGCTTGAAGTGAACGATGAACCGCATATCTTTATACAGGATACAGTTTATGCATGCAAGGGTTCGGCCTTGGATATGAGCGATTATATCGATTGGAACACGGTTTCGTCTGTTATCACGCCGTCTTCGCTTCTCTATCAGGCAAATAGGGATGATGATTGGTTTGAAGTGCGGGCGCAGATGGCGTACAGTTGTGTTTCGGGAACCAATCCTCTCACAGAGCAAGTTCGTATCATAGCCGAAGATCCGGTTTATTTGGATCCGAAAACGGATACATCGGTTTGTCCGAATACGCCTATACGTTTTTCTGTAGCCACCAATGGCAGGGTGAGTTGGTTCCGGCGTACCATTTTGGCCGATGGCGGTTATTCGGCACCGGATACCCTATGCTTTAATGTTCCTTTTTATGAACCGGAGGCCAAACCTATCGATACGGTAAAGAAAGAGTCGGTGCTATATACCGTGCGTTCGCAAAGCGTTTGCCCCGGTTCGGATATGCAGATGGGTTTCATGGCCTCGCCTTATCAGCTTCCGACTTTGCAGATTGTGGACAATTCAGCTTGTGCTTCGTTGCCTATACGCCTGCAGTTGGATTATGACAAGACGCAAGTGGATACGGCCGATGTGAGTTGGTTGGTGAACGGCCAGCGTCCGGCTTCCGATTTGGTTCAAGTGCCAGTAGGAGGCAGTGTTGCGGTAAGTTGTTCGGTAAGGGACAAAACAACCGGTTGCACCAATCAGGATGAGATACGCTTGTATGCCTATCCGGTGCCGGCAGTGCGTATCGAACCCAAAACAACAGGCAATACGCTTTGTGTAAGGGAAAACGCTTCGCAAATCTTTACCGCCACGGGGGCGGAGGCATATGAATGGAGACAGAAAGGGTCTTCTACCCTCGGGCAAAGCGACCGTTTTATCTGGCAGGGGGATGAGGAGACGGTTCTGTATGTAACCGGTATGGAAAAAACGCATAATTGCGCAAGCACGGATTCGGTGGCGATAACTTTCTATGCCGTACATCCGCAGCGCGACGATACCATTGCCTGTATGGGCGCAGAGCTGGATTATACCGTAGATCAGGAAGAGGGGGTGGCCTACCAGTGGTACCTTCCGGATGGCAAACCTTTGGACTGTACCTGTGCCGTGATCAGTTTCGCGCCATATGAACCCGCTGATACGGGGGTATATATACTGCAATACACCCGGGGCGAGTGTGTGGACAGCATGCAGGTCGGTTTTTCGATGTATCGCGTGCCGCAAATGGATTTTGTGCAAGGCGGATCGTTCTGCGAAGGAGAGAAACTGGAATTGAATTTGTTGACAGACATGAGTGCGGAAGAACTGGCCCAAAGCAAATTCATCTGGTATGATGGATATACCGGAAATGAATTGCAGTCGGGCTTCGGGCTGACCGATTATGAAGGGAATATCTTGTCGGTAGCCGATGCCGGCATGTTTGTGGTCAGTGTGGAGAAAGATGTTTGTTTTTATGATGCTGTTCTTGAGATATGGGTGGATGCCCATAGCCAACCCTCTTTTTCGATAGAGGATTTTTATTGCGAGGGCGACCGATTGGAACTCGAGGCGGAGGATCAAGGAGAGGGGGCGCTTTACCGTTGGTATCTGGGTTCGGGAACCTTGGAACAAAGCAACTCTCCCGTGGCTGTGGTTGCGGCCTTGCAGATGGCGGACAATGCGCCCATTATGCTTGAAATCACAAGAGGGGCTTGTGTGGACAGCCTGACACTGCAATTGGATGTGCGCTCCCGGCCTGTACCGGATGTTTACATGACGGGCGGCTGGGCGGAAGAGAATGGGACGGGGATGTATTTCTGTGAAGGCATGCCGATAACCTTGCAGTCGCGCGGTCTGTTGGCCAGCGATACCATGGCCTGGTATTTTAACGGTGTCATGCTTCCCGGTTCGGAATCCGGCTCCTACCGCATAGAATCCGCCGCTTTGGAAAATACGGGCCGGTACGATTTTGTGGTGAAACGCAACGGCTGTAACGGAGACAATAGTTTGTACGTGAATGTTCGCGTGATGCCGCAGATCACACTGGCCGATACTTTCCTCTGTTCCGGTGTACCCTTGGTGTTGGACGCTTCAGACCTCCGGTATCCCGGGGCCTCTTTCCATTGGGATGTGTTGAACATCAACTCGGCGGTGGCTTTTATTACGGAAGGGGGCGACTATTCGTTGTCGATCGAGTACAATGGTTGCCAGATGAGCAAAACCATCAGTGTGGAGGAACGTCCTTCTCCATCCATCGGGTTCCCCTCCGATACAGCGATGTGTCAGCGGGATTCCGTTTTATTGGAAGGCCCGGAAGGCATGGAGAACTATCGTTGGCAGGACGGTTCGGATAACGCGTTTTATGTCGTGAAAGAAGCCGGAGCATATTCTCTTTTTGTGGAGAACAACGGCTGTACGGATTTTTCCGAGGTGTACGTGAAGGAGGAATTTTGCTCCAATCTTTATTTTCCCACTGCTTTCACGCCCGACGGAGATGGAATCAACGATGAATTCGGCCCCTTGACTACGGCCGAGGACAATCAGCTTACCTATTGGTTGCGCATCTTCAACACAAACGGCGAAGAGGTGTTCTCCGGTAAGAAATTGCAGGAAAAATGGGATGGAACTTTCAAGGGGAAGCCTTGTCCGCCGGGAATCTATCTGTATCGTTGCAACGCCAAAGTGCTTGACGGCGGAAGGGATTTGTCCACAACGGGCAGGATTACGCTTATCCGGTAAACATTGAAATTCCAAGGTTCTTGCCGGGCGCAGGGCATAAAAAAAGCGGCACTCACGTGCCGCTTTTTTTATTGAATAGCCGGTTTCCCTTAGGCGAGGCTGATCGCATCGTTAGGGCAAACACCGGCGCAAGTGCCGCATTCGGTGCATTTGTCCGGGTCGATGGAGTAGATGTCGCCGGCGCTAATAGCTTCCATGGGGCATTCATCGATGCACGAGCCGCAAGCTACGCAGCTGTCAGAAATTTTGTAAGCCATTTTATTTGGTTTTTAAGGTTTGTGGGGGCAAAAGTATAAAAACTAAACGAGCCTGCCAATATCTTTTATGTTTACTTTATACACATGGCCTCGTTGAAAAGAAGCTTGGAGGCGGAGGAGGCGGAGCGGCCTGATGTTCTAAATTTGCAGGCAGATTATGAAAATAGCTCTCTTTGCCGCCGAACACGAGATTCTGCGCTACGCGCGGAGTCTGACTTCCTTGCATGAGGATGAGTGGGTGGGTAGTTTTCTCACCTCGGGTCATGCCGATGCTTTTTCGGAACAGGAAGCGGCTGATCTGCCGGTATTTTATCCGGCCGCAGACCGTTTGGCCGAAACGGCGGATTTGGTGGTGGTAGGCGGAGAACCTGCGCGCAGGTTCGGCTATGTGAGCCGCTTTCTCAGGAAGGGAAAGGCGGTTTGGTCGGACTGGCCGGTAAGTCCCGTGTATGCGGAAACCTGCAAACTGGCCGCTTTGGCCGAGGAAGCCAAGGTGTGCAATCAGGTGGCGCATAGCGGCCGGCGGCATCCGCTATGGACGGCCGCCAAGCCGTATTGGGAAAACGCGCGTATGATACGTATCGACCTTAGCCGTCCGTTTGGCGATTCGGCGGCAGGATTGGAGGAAATGCTTTTTCCTTATATGGATAGGGTTCTTTCGGTTACCGAAGAACCGTTGAAGCGGGTGCGTTCACATAAACTTAAAGTGGGGGGACAGGGCAATTTTTCGGTGTGGATAGAAATGGAGTTCAGTGCGGGGCTTCTGGCCGAGTTCTGGATAGACAATGTTTCGGCGGCGGTATCGGAAAAGATGCGTTGCCTCAGTGCCGATGCGGTGGTGGACTTGGATTTTCTTACCTTTGAGCTTCGGGTGGGAAAACCCGGTGAGCACGGAGAAAGACGGAAATCATTGGTGGGCGAGACCGAACGGTTCGCCGACAACTTTTTGGCCGAAGACCTGAGGGTTTTTGCGGCCGACTGCCGGAACGGACGCCGAGAGAGGCCGGATTTTTCCCGCAGCGGTAAACTGCAGGAGGCATTGGGCCAGATAAACCGCTCTTTGCAATATTATGAGTAATAGAAAGCAGAGGATAGGAGTATGGGGTTCGGCGGAAGGGGCGGAGGATTTTTGTGCCCGGCTGTCGGCTATGTCCCGATTCGAGGTGGAATACGTTTCCTCCTGGACGGAGTTGTTGCCTGTTTCCGCTGCGCGGCAAGGGATGCAGAGGCGGCTCTATGCCTTTCCGTCCGCAGAGGAGTATGTCGGTTTACCGGCTTTTTTTGAAGCCCTTTCCGCTTTTGCCCGGTATGAAGTGTACGTGGCTTGGCCGTCCGGATATGCGTGCCCCTTGCCCTACAACCGCAGGGAAGAGATAGAGGGCGTGGTATTCTTCCGTTTTTCTTTTGCAAGGATGAATCTTGTGCAGCGTGGCATCAAACGGGTTTTCGATATGCTTTGCGGAGGATTGGGACTGTTGGTGCTGTTGCCGTTTTTGGTGCTGTGTGCCGTTTTGGTGAAACTCAGTTCAAGAGGTCCTGTATTTTACAGTCAGGAAAGAATCGGCCGGGGAGGGAGACCTTTCCGGATCTATAAGTTCCGTTCCATGCGGACGGATGCCGAAGTGGGGGTGCCCCGTCTTTCCAGTCTGGGAGATCCGCGTATAACCGCCTGGGGCAATATCATGCGTCGTTATCGACTGGATGAGATACCCCAACTTTGGAATGCCTTGAAAGGCGATATGTCGGTGGTGGGATACCGTCCCGAACGCGCCTATTTCATCGACAGGATTGTGGAAAAAGCCCCCTATTATCCCTTGTTGTACTCGGTTAAGCCCGGTATCACGTCCTTGGGCATCACTACATTCGGATATGCGGAAAACGTGCCCCAGATGATTGTGCGGCTTTCCTGCGATATGGCGTATATGGAAAGGCTTTCTTTGAAAGAGGATGTACGGATATTGGGCCGAACCTGCCGGGTGATTGTATATGGGGTAGGGAAATAAAGGAAAATGCAACAGGATACATTCAAACATAAGGGAATGCGTCAACGCCTGATAACGGAGTTGCGTGAGAAAGGGATTTCGGACGAGGCGGTGTTGGGCGCTATCGGAAGCATTCCCCGTCATTGTTTTCTCGATTCGGTGTTCGATACCCGTGCCTACCAGGATGTGGCCTTTCCCATAGGCGAGGGTCAAACCATCTCCCGGCCGCTTACGGTTGCCAGACAGAGCATGCTGGTGGAGATTTTTCCGGGGGCCAAGGTGTTGGAAGTAGGAACGGGCTCGGGTTATCAGTCTTTGGTGCTTGACCGTTTGGGGGCGGAAGTATATTCGATAGAGCGCCAACGCAATCTGTATATGAAGACAAAATTGCTTTTGGCCGATTTCAACAGCGCGGTGCATTGTTTTTACGGCGACGGCTATCAAGGTTTGCCGCAATATGCTCCATTCGACCGTATCTTGGTTACTTGCGGAGCCGCCGCTTTCCCCACCGAACTTTTTGCCCAGCTCAAAGTGGGCGGAATCATGGTTATACCGCTAGGTTCTCCTACCCAAGTGATGACCAAGGTGGTGCGAAAGACCGACACCGAGATGGAGGTAACCGAACATGGTGATTTCAGTTTCGTACCCATGTTGAGTCGAAAATCCAACTGATGAACCGAAACCTTCACTATATTCCGTTGGTGGAGGGTTCTACCCAGGAAGCGGCGGAAGCGTTGCCTTTGCCCGGAGAAGAAGGCTCGTTGGGCGCGGTTTATACGTTCTGTCAGCAAGCCGGCAGGGGACAGGGGCAGAACAAGTGGTTCGGAGGTCAGGGAAAAAATATCGCGGCCACGTTTGTACTGGAACCTTTTTTTTTACCGGCATCGCATCTTTTTTTGTTGAACATATCCCTCAGTCTGGGCGTTTTGGCCTATGTGCGCCAACGGCAAGGTGATTTCCTTCTTAAATGGCCCAACGACATCTATTGGCATGGACGTAAAGCGGGCGGCATCCTTTTGGCATCGCGGATATGCGAAAACCGCGTGCGATGTCTGTATTTCGGGCTGGGATTGAATATCAATCAGGACGTGTTTCCCGATGCGATTCCTCATCCCGTTTCCCTTTGGCAGATAGATGGCAAGAGCCGTGATTTGCACGCGGAGATGGGGGAACTGGCCGATTGCTTGCATGAAAGCTATGCGTGCTTGAGGCGGGATTGGAGTGGAAAAGAACCCGATACGGTATGGGACCGATGGAAGTCGGCCTATCTCGAAGTTCTTCTCTTTCGGGGGCAGTGGAAGTATTTTATATGGAAAGGAAAGGCGGTGGAGGCCTGTATCCTTGATGTGGATACCTATGGCAGGTTGATATTGGGGACCCGTTCAGGCAATCGTATCGTGGCCGATATCAAGGAAGTGCGATATGACTTTGATGCGTGAAGCAAGAAGGGGGAAGCGTCAGGGAATTCAAGTCTGCATCGTTTTTGAAAATGCCGAATATGGCGGTACCGCTGCCGCTTAGAGACGCGTAGATGGCTCCAGCCTCGTAAAGGCTTTGTTTGATGGCGGCCAGTTGGGGGAATCGGGGGAAGAGTGTTTTCTCAAAATCGTTTTCGATGGAATCTTTCCACGACGATATTTCGTGTTCGAGCAGATGTTTCAGTTCCGTGCGTCCTTCCATGGGCTCGGCCAAATGATAAGCCTCGGCTGTGGAAATGCCGAAAGGGGGGACGACAAGAAGCAGTCTGAATTGTTTCCTGCAAGCCGGAATCGGCACCAGACGGTCTCCTTTGCCATAGCCGATACATGCTTCCTTTTGTGTAAAAAAAGCACAGTCTGAACCTATCCGGGAAGCCATCCGGCAGATGTCTTCGGAAGAAATGCCCAGACTGAACTCTCGGTTCAATCCTGTCAGCGTGTAGGCGGCATCGGCCGAACCGCCGCCCAATCCCGACTGCATCGGTATCTTCTTGAGAAGATGGATGCAACAGGGAGGTCGTTTGCCATTGAGCTTACGGTCGATGAGCGTGCGGGCCTTAAGGACGAGATTATCTTGATCCGATCCCGGTATTTCCAAACCGTCGCATATGAACCGGTCGCGTGTATCGGGGGTGATTTCCAAAATGTCGCAGAGCGAGGGTACCTTGAAAAAGGAGAGTTCCAGATCGTGGTAGCCGTCGGAACGCTTGCGCAATATCCGAAGCCCGATATTGATTTTGGCCGGTGGAAAAAACAACATGGTCTAGCTGTTCATGGAAGCCAGAAATTCCTCGTTGTCGGATGTCTGCGGCAAACGGGTATTGAGAAACTCCATAGTCTCCACGGGGGTCATGTCTGAGAAATGATTCCGCAGAATCCATATTTTCTGGCGGATTTCTTTGTCTTGGAGCAGATCGTCGCGACGGGTACTGGAGGACACGATATCGATAGCAGGGAAGATGCGGCGGTTGGAGATCTTTCTGTCGAGCTGTATTTCCATATTGCCCGTACCCTTGAATTCTTCGAAGATCACTTCATCCATTTTGGAGTTGGTTTCGGTAAGGGCGGTGGCGATAATGGTGAGGGAGCCTCCGTTCTCAATCTTACGGGCTGCGCCGAAAAAGCGTTTGGGCTTTTGCAGGGCATTGGCTTCCACCCCGCCCGAAAGCACCTTGCCCGATGCGGGGCTTACTGTATTGTAGGCCCGTGCCAAACGGGTAATGGAGTCTAAGACAATCAGTACGTCGTGCTTGCATTCCACCAGGCGTTTGGCTTTTTCAAGCACGATGTTCGCGATTTTCACATGCCGCTCGGCCGGTTCATCGAAAGTGGAGGCGATAACCTCGGCCTTCACGCTGCGTTGCATATCGGTTACTTCTTCAGGGCGTTCGTCGATAAGCAGCACGATGATATACACTTCGGGATGATTGTGCGAAATGGCGTTTGCCAGTTGTTTGAGGAGCACCGTTTTCCCCGTTTTGGGCGGTGCCACGATCAAACCGCGCTGCCCTTTTCCGATAGGTGTGAACATATCCATCAGACGCATCGACATGGAGTTTTCGGGGGCGTCGGTAAGTTTGAACTTCTGGTTCGGGAAGAGGGGCGTGAGGTAATCGAAAGGAACGCGGTCGCGGATTTCTTCGGGTGTCCAACCGTTTACCGAAAGTACTTTTCCCAACGGAAAATATTTCTCACCTTCCCGTGGCGGGCGAACGGTGCATTCTACCGTGTCGCCGGTTTTAAGGCCGAGAAAGCGGATCTGTTGCGGCGAAACATATACATCGTCGGGCGAACTGAGATAGTTGTAGTCGGAAGAGCGCAGGAAGCCGAAACCGTCGGGCATGGTTTCCAGCACGCCTTCATAGGTGACGAAATTCTCAAAATTGTAGGCTTCGCCCGCCGCCGCGCGTTTGGCCGCCACCGTAGTTTTTTCGGTTTGCAGGGCCCGCGACATCTGGTCTTCGTCGATGCGGTTCAGCCTTTCGTTCTCGATTTCTTTTTGCATCAAAGCCGCTTCTTCGGTGCTTATCTCGCCGGTCATGGCTTCGTTTGCGTCCTGTTCGGGATGACGGTAACGGTAGTTGTTGTCTTCGAATTCGTCGGTAGCGCGTTCGGGGTATTCTTCATAACCGGTATTTTCCGCTTTGTTCTTGAGTACAGGCGGTTGGATGCCCCGGTTCCGGTCGTAGTAAGCGTTCCGATCGGATGTGCTGCGGTTGGGGTAACGGCTGTTGAACCGTCGGATAGGTGAGTTTACGGGCGGCAATACCGTTTGGGTCGCGGGGGCCGGCATGTCTTCGGCCGGCATGTTGTTTTCGACGGGAGCGCTTTGCGGATGCGCGGAGGATGGCGTTTCTTCTTCGCGGATTTTTTTGGGACGACCGCGTTTGCGGGGTACAGGCAATCCGTCGGGCCCGATAACCGGTGCGGCTTTAGGTGTGGAGGGAGCATCCGGATTCAGTTTGGGACGACCGCGTTTGCGTTTTACGGGCTCTTCCGCCGCCGGTTCAGGCGTGGCGGTTTTTTCTTCCACACGCGGACTTTCCGCCTTCTGTGCGACCCTTTGAATGGCTTGCGCATCTAAAATTTTATAAATCAAATCCTGTCTTGACAATTTGTCGGCGTGACGAATCGAAAATTCTTCGGCCTTCTGACGCAAAGCGGCGTCATCCATGGCATTGAGATCAAGAATGTTCAGCATAAAAAGAGAATAAACAAAAATTTAATTGCCCTCGGATAGGGCTAAATGATATAAGGGTTAAAACAATTGAAAAGCCTCGGAAACGGAATGCCCGTGATGCTTTCGGAAATCTGGAGCAAAAGTATGAAAATTTCCCGGAAAAACCAAACGGTATCAGAGAGAGAGAACCCTTGCCACCTCCAGCATCTCAGGATTGATCTGTTGGTGGTGTTTAGTTGCCTTTTCAAAAGGTACGCGAACGATTTTTCCGTTTATAGACCCCATCATCATGCAATCGGCGCCGTCAAGCAGGGCCTTTATGCTTTCATAACCCAGACGGGAGGCCAGTACACGGTCGGCGCAGGAAGGCGTTCCCCCCCTTTGGATATGCCCCAGAATTGTAACTCTGGTTTCGTAATCGGGCAGCTTTTCCTTTACCAAAGAAGCTACTTTGGAAGCACCGCCCATCTGTTCCCCCTCTGCCACGATGATGATGCCCCAGGTTTTCTGTTTCCTTTGGTCATATTGAAGCTTGTCGATCAGGTTGTCGATATCGGTCTGGGTTTCCGGAATCAGGATTTTTTCGCTTCCTGTGGCTATACCGCTGTTGAGGGCGATGAAACCGGCGTCCCGCCCCATCACTTCCACAAAAAAAAGCATTCCGTGCGAGCCGGCCGTGTCCCGTATCTTATCCACGGCATCCACCACGGTGTTGATGGCGGTGTCGTAACCGATGGTGAAGTCGGTGCCGTAGAGGTCGTTGTCGATTGTGCCGGGCAACCCCACGATACGAATGTCGGGATGGCGTTTGTGCAGGGCCAGGGCGCCGCGGAAAGTGCCGTCGCCGCCAATCACCACGAGGGCATCGATGCCTTCGTCCACCAGATTCTGGTAGGCGGTGTCAATCCCTTCGTCGGTTTTGAATTCGGGACAGCGCGAGGTTTTGAGGATGGTGCCGCCCCGATGGATGATGTCGGCTACCGAATACCCGAACATGGGCGTGAATTCTTTATTGATAAGCCCTTTGTAACCGTGGCTGATACCGACGGCCAACAATTTTTCGGACATGGCCGTGCGTACGACCGCGCGGATGGCCGCGTTCATGCCGGGTGCATCGCCGCCGGAGGTCAGAACGCCGATTTTCCGGAGGATAGTTGACTTGGATTTAGGCTGGGTATTGGCGGCAACGGGGGTGCGATTCATGGTTCATCTTTATTTTTTAGCCGAAGCCTTGGGCTTGCTTTTCTTGGTCTTTTCGCCCGTTTTGGATGCGGCAGAACCGCTTTCGGACTTGTGTCGTGCGATGGCGGCCGCTTTGCGGGCCGAACGAAGGCTGGGTTTTTCTTCGGCGATGATGCGGCGGCAGTCTTCCAACGTGAGCGTGGCCGCATCGGTGTTTTTGTCGATTTTGTAGTTTTTGTTTTCAAAGCAGAGATAAGGACCGTATCTGCCATTGAGGATCTGCAGATTCGGTTCTTCGCTGAAACTACGGATGACTTTCTGTTTTTCGGCCTGCGCCTTGTTTTCGATCAGCTCGATAGCTCTTTCGAGCGAAATGCTGAGCGGATCATCGGTTTTGGGAATCGAAACGAAACTGCCCTTGAAGCGCAGATAGGGGCCGAAACGGCCTACGGCGGCCACAATCTCCTGATTTTGATAGGCGCCGACCGTGCGGGGCAGACGAAACATTTCCAAGGCTTGCTCCAAGGTTACCTCGTCCATCGAGACCCCTTTCTTGAGCCCGGCGAAAGTGGGTTTCTCCTCGCTCTTGGTGTCGCCTTTCTGAACCACGGGACCGAACCTTCCCAATTTCACGTAAATGTTCTGGCCGCTTGCCGGATCTTTTCCCAAGAGCCGTTCCCCGCTCACTTTCTCTGAGTTTTTGGCGGTGGTTTCCACTTGGGTGTGAAAAGGTTTGTAGAAAGCGGAAATCATTTTGTTCCACTTTATCTCGCCTTGGGCTATTTCATCAAATTGTTTTTCCACTTCGGCCGTAAATCCGTAGTCCACGATGTCGGCGAAGTAACGGTTCAGGAATTGGTTTACCAGTATGCCTGTGTCGGTGGGGAAGAGTTTGGCCTTCTCGGCACCGGTGTTCTCCTGTAAGGAGCGCTCCTCTATATTGCCGTTTTGCATTTCGAACGCGCAATATGTGCGCGGATGTCCGGGGCGGTCTTCTTTCACCACGTATTCCCGTTTGAGAATGGTGGAAATGGTGGGGGCATAGGTGGAAGGACGGCCGATGCCGAGTTCTTCCAGCTTCTTTACCAAGGATGCTTCCGAGTAGCGGGGCGCGTGCTGGCTGAATATTTCTCTGGCTCCCATGCGCCTGAGGGTGAGACTGTCGCCCGTTTTCAGAACCGGCAGACGGTTTTCGCCGCTTTCAGCATCCTCGTCATCGAGGCTTTCGGCATACACTTTGAGAAAACCGTCAAACAGAATGACTTCCCCGCGTGCGGAAAAGCGTTCCTTGTGGTCGCTTATGGCAATGTCGATCACCGTTCTTTCGATTTCGGCCTCCGCCATCTGCGAAGCGATGGCGCGCTTCCAGATAAGATCGTAGAGCCGCATCATGGCAGGGTCCCCCGATATGGCGGTACGGTCCATCGCCGTGGGCCGGATCGCTTCGTGGGCTTCCTGCGCGCCTTTGGTTTTGGTGCTGAAGTTGCGCGGTTTGCTGTATTTTGCACCGAAAGTGTTTACAATCTGTTCCTTGGCCATTTCAATCGCCAAAGAAGAAAGATTCACGGAGTCGGTACGCATATAGGTGATGAACCCGCTTTCATACAGTTGTTGGGCCACCATCATGGTTTTGGATACCGAGAAGCCCAATTTCCGGGCCGCTTCCTGTTGGAGCGTGGAAGTGGTGAAAGGGGCGGCAGGCGCCCGTTTGGCCGGCTTCACTTCAGTGGAAGCCACACTGAATCCCGCCTGACGGCAGGACTGCAAAAACGCCAAGGCTTCCTGCTTGCTCTTGAAACGGGTGTTGAGTTCGGCCGTGAAATTGCCGAAAGATGCCGTTGTCTTGAAAACCGAATCTTCCTTGAAAGCTTTTATTTCCTCTTCGCGTTCCACCACCAGCCGCACCGCTACCGATTGCACACGGCCGGCCGAAAGGTTGGGGCGGACCTTTCGCCAGAGCAGCGGCGAAATCTCGTACCCCACCAACCGGTCAAGCACACGGCGGGCCTGTTGGGCATCCACCAGGTCGTAGTCCAGTCCCCGCGGGTTCTCGATGGCGTGGAGGATGGCGGTCTTGGTGATTTCGTTGAACACGATGCGCCGCGTTTTCTTCGGATCTAACTTGAGAACCTGATCCAGATGCCATGCGATGGCTTCTCCTTCACGGTCCTCATCGGAAGCCAACCATACGAAGTCGGATTCTTTGGCCGCCTTGCTCAATTGGGAAATTAGGGTCTTCTTTTCGGGCTGGATTTCGTATTCAGGTGTAAAATCTTTTTTTGTATCGATGCTCAGATGGCTTTTGGGTAAATCCCGTATATGCCCGAAGCAGGAAAGCACATGAAAATCCTTTCCTAAAAATTTCTCTATGGTTTTGGCTTTAGCCGGAGATTCGACGATGACAAGGTTCTTGGACATCCTGGTTGAAATTTTGAGCGCAAATATAAACAAAGGAAATAACACGGGAAGAGAGTGTCGGGATTTGCTAATTTTGCTCCTGCGGGAAACGCTCTTTTCCGCAATTGCCGGTAAAAACCACGACCATGAAGAAATTATGCCCGCGTTGCGGCTGCACCTTCGAATGCAACCATGACGATATTCGCCGTTGCGCATGTGCCGGTGTTCCGGTGGATGCCGCCTTGCGTCTTTTCCTGCAGGAGAGCTACGGGGAACGATGCCTCTGTGCGGATTGTTTGAAAAAACTGGCGGCGGAAAAAGGAAAAAAAGCGTAAATTTGTTCTTAGAAGTCTCAGAAGAAAGGAAAGGCATAAGGGAATGGACAAAAAAAACGAGCCGGAACGTCGGATTGTGCTCCGTGGCGTGCGGGTAAACAATCTCAAGAATGTGGACGTGGCTTTTCCGGCGGAAAAACTGATTGTCGTGACGGGCTTGTCCGGTTCGGGAAAGTCGTCTTTGGTTTTCGATACCCTTTATGCCGAGGGGCAACGGCGATATGTGGAAAGCCTCAGTTCGTACGCCCGGCAGTTTCTGGGCAGGATGAGCAAGCCCGAGGTGGATTTTGTGGACGGTATTTCGCCGGCTATCGCCATCGAGCAGAAAACCCTAAACGCCAACCCCCGTTCCACGGTGGGTACTGTTACCGAGATATATGAGTATCTCAAACTGCTTTATGCCCGTATCGGAAAAATATATTCGCCCGTATCGGGAAGGGAGGTGAGGCGGCATTCGGTAAGCAATGTGACGGATTTGGTGATGGGGATGCCCGCGGGAACCAAGGTGTATGTTCTTGCCCCGCTGCAGATCAGGCAGGGACTCAGCCAGGGCGAATACCTGCAGTTGCTTGAGAAAATGGGCTACAGCCGCCTTTATGAAACCGACCGAAAAAACTCGGCCAAGTCGAAGATAAGGGAGATTGCCGATATCAAGAGGAACGCCGGCCTGAAGTCATGCTATCTGTTGGTCGACAGGCTTTCTGTAAAAGCCGAAGCGGAGCCGGGTGTGCTTTATTCCCGTATTTTTGATTCGGTGCAGACTGCCTTTAACGAGGGGGAAGGCCGCTGTTTTCTGGAGTGTACCTCCGTGGATGGCAAAACCCGTTTTCTCGAATTTTCGAACCGTTTGGAAATGGACGGCATGACGTTTGTGAAGCCGAGCCCCAATTTTTTCAGTTTCAACAATCCCTATGGCGCATGCCGGCATTGCGGCGGTATCGGAACGGTGGATGGGGTGAGCGAGGATTTGGTGGTGCCAGATCCGTCTTTGTCGGTATACGAGGATGCGGTGGCGTGTTGGCGGGGAGAAAAGATGAGCGAGTGGAAACGGGCTTTTATCAGTCATGCGGAAAAAGAGAAATTTCCGATACACCGCCCTTACAAGGATTTGGATGCAGAAGAGAAACGTTTGCTTTGGTATGGCGGCAAATATGCCAAGGGAATCTACGATTGCTTTAAGTTTATTGAAAAAAATGCCTACAAGATCCAGTATCGGGTGATGGCCTCCCGCTACCGTGGCGTTACGGTCTGTCCTGAATGTCACGGCAACCGCCTGCGGCCGGACGCGGAATATGTGAAGATAGACGGGAAAAGCCTGTCGGAACTGGTCAATATGCAGGTGGGGGATTTGGCGGCCTATTTCAAAGGCATACATCTTACCGCCTATGAAAGATCGGTGAGCGCGAGGATGCTGGTGGAAATCGAAAACCGCCTGGCGTATCTGCAGAACGTGGGGCTTTCCTATCTGACGCTTTCGCGCAGGGCTTCCACGCTCTCGGGCGGGGAAGGGCAGCGGATACATCTTGCCAATTCTCTCGGCAGCGCGCTGGTGGGCTCTCTCTATATTCTGGATGAACCCAGCATCGGCCTGCACCCGCGGGATACGGAACATCTGATAGAGGTGGTGAAAAGCCTCAGGGACTTGGGCAATACGGTGATTGTGGTGGAACATGACGAGTCGATGATGTTGGCCGCCGACTATATTGTGGATGTAGGACCTCAGGCAGGCCGTTTCGGAGGAGAAATCGTGTTTGCCGGTAGTCCGAAGGAACTTATCGGAAAGGGAGAGGGGCTTACGGCCCGGTATCTGCGGGGCGAGATGTCGATTCCCGTGCCGGAAAGCCGCCGTGCGTGGACGCAGTGCATCAAGCTTACGGGGGCAAGTTGCAACAACCTGCAAAATGTGGATGTGCGTATTCCTTTAGGCGTGATGACGGTTGTGACGGGGGTGAGCGGTTCTGGCAAGACCTCGCTGATACGCCAGACGCTTTATCCGGCTTTGCAGAGGGCATTGGGGGCTTTTCAAGGCGGCCCGGTACTGAAATACCGTCGGTTGGAAGGTGATTGGAAAAGGCTCAAGGCGGTGGAATTGGTTGACCAGAACCCCATCGGGCGCTCCAGCCGTTCGAACCCCGCCACCTATGTGAAGGCATTCGACGATATACGCGATTTATTCGCCGCCCAGCCGTTGGCTAAAAAAAGGGGGTATACGCAGGGGTTCTTTTCTTTTAACGTGCAGGGCGGACGGTGCGAGACCTGTCAGGGAGAGGGTACGATACGGGTGGAAATGCAGTTTATGGCGGATTTGTACCTGACTTGCGACGAATGCCACGGCAAACGTTTCAAGGAAGAGGTGCTGGAAGTGACCTATCGTCAGAAAAACATAGCCGAAGTACTGGAGATGAGCGTGGATGAGGCGCTTGATTTTTTTCCGGCGGAAGAGGACTCGGCCGTAGTGAAGCGCTTGCGCGTCAAATTGCAGGTGTTGCAGGATGTGGGATTGGGTTATCTGCATCTGGGCCAATCCTCCAGCAGTCTTTCGGGCGGAGAAGCGCAACGGGTTAAATTGGCGTATTTCTTGAGCCGCGGCACGGCGCAGGAAGAAGGGCAGACCTTGTTTATCTTCGATGAACCCACCACGGGTCTTCATTTTCACGATATTCATAAATTGCATTTGGCTTTCAATGCATTGATAGAACGCGGGCATACCGTATTGGTGGTGGAACATCAGCCGGACGTGATCAAACTGGCGGATTGGATTATCGATGTGGGGCCGGAAGGGGGAAAGGCGGGCGGCCGTATCGTGTTTGAGGGAACGCCCGAGGATTTGGTGAAGGAGACTTCTTCCTATACCGGCCGGTTCTTGAAAGAGAAATTGGCTTCCCCTCGCAGCCGCAAGGGAAAAAAATAAATAGAAGAGAAGAAACGATGGAAATAAAGAAAGATTGGCCGCTTCATTCCTGTCAGACGTTCGGTATAGATGTGGATTGCGCCTTTTACGCGGAAGTGGAGGAAAGGGAGGAATTGGTGCGGCTGCTCAGGGATGAAACCTATAAGGCGCTCCCCGTGTGTTGGTTGGGCGGGGGTAGCAATACGCTTTTTATCGGTGATTTTCCCGGTCTTGTGGTGCATCTTGCCAATCGGGGTATGGAGGTGGTGGAAGAGGATGTTATGTCGCTCAGGATAAGGGTGCAGGCGGGCGAAATGTGGAAGGATCTGGTGAAGACCACCGTGGCGCATGCATGGTGGGGGGTGGAGAACCTCTCCGGCATACCCGGTGCGGTAGGCGGTGCGGTAGTGCAGAACATGGGCGCTTATGGGGTGGAGATAGCCGATACGGTGCAAAGCGTGGAGGTTTTCGATACCGAAACATGCCGTTTTATGGAGATACCGGCGGGGGAATGTGGCTTCAGCTATCGGTCGAGCCGTTTCAAACATCAGGCCAGACTGATCGTGTGGTCGGTGGTGCTCCGCTTGAGCAAGGTTCCCGTACCGCGTCTGGATTATGCCGGTTTGAGCCGGCATGTGGCCGGAAATCAGGATGCCGATATCAATGCCATCGCGCAGACGGTGCTGGCATTGCGCAGGCAAAAGCTGCCGGATCCCAGACAATTGGGCAGCGTGGGGAGTTTTTTCACCAATCCGGTGGTTTCCCGCAGCCATTATGATATCTTGTCTCGGGCATATCCGGATATGCCGGCGCATAAGGCGGGAGAAAAAATGAAGCTTTCGGCCGCCTGGCTGATAGACCAATGTGGCTGGAAAGGCTATCGGGAGGGCGATGCGGGTGTGTACGAAAAACAGCCCTTGGTGTTGGTGAACCACGGCACGGCAAGCGGAGAGGAAATATGGGATTTGGCCATGCGGATAAAGGAGAGCGTGAATAAAAAGTTTCAAGTGGATATAGAACCGGAGGTATGTGTGGTGAACAGCGATGTCCATCGGGAGGAGAGCCGCTATAAGGAAGTGTTGGACATCATGTTTAAGAGCCTGCCCATGTTCCAGCGGGTGGGGGCGGCAGCCTATAAGCCGGATCTGCATAATACAGAACGTTTGATGGCGGCCTTGAACGAGCCTTATCGCCGTTTCAAGAGCATCCATGTTGCGGGAACGAACGGAAAAGGTTCCTGTTCGCATATTTTGGCTTCGGTTTTTCAGGCGGCCGGTTATAAGACGGGGCTGTATACCTCGCCTCACATGAGGGACTTCAGGGAAAGGATAAAGATAGACGGGCAGATGATACCCAAAGAGGAAGTGGTTGCTTTTTATGAAAAGAATCAGGCTTTGTTTTCCAAAGTGAAAGCCTCTTTTTTCGAGATGACGGTAGCCATGGCTTTCGATTATTTTGCAAGGGAAAGGGTGGATATCGCCATTATCGAGGTGGGAATGGGCGGAAGGTTGGATTCCACCAATGTAATCACTCCTCAATTGAGTCTGATTACCAATATCAGCTGGGATCATATGCAGTTTCTGGGCGACAGTCTGGCTAAAATCGCGGCTGAGAAGGCGGGTATCATCAAACAGGAAGTTCCGGTGGTGATAAGCGAGAGCCAGTTGCAGACGCGTTCCGTATTTGAACGTGTGGCCAAGGAAAGAAAGGCGCCGGTTGTGTTCGCCGATACCGTATTTTCGTTGCAGAATACCCGTTCTGAGGCGGATGCCTTTTATTTTGACCTATACAAATACGGAAGTCCCTATTTGGAAAACATGGCATGCGATTTGACAGGCGACAGCTACGAATCCAGAAACATCATCGGAGCTGCCTGCGCCTTGGATGTGTTGCGGCAGAAATTCGACATTTCCGATGCGGCTTTCCGGGAAGGGATGGCCGTTGTCGGTGAAAGGACGGGATTGCTGGGCCGTTGGCAGTGTATCGGCACGTCTCCGCTTACCTATTGCGATACCGGACATAACGAAGCCGGTATCCGGCTTGTGCTGCAGCAGATAGCCAAGATGCCCCACAAACGCCTGCATATAGTATGGGGTATGGTGAAAGATAAAGATATTGACCATATATTGCGCCTTTTGCCACGTTCGGCAAACTATTATTTCTGCCAGGCTCCGCAGGAAAGGGCCTTGCAGGTGGAGGCACTGCAGGAGAAAGCGGCCGCACACGGCCTTACGGGCAGGAGCTATGCTTCGGTGCGTCAGGCATTGGAGGCGGCCAGGAAACAGGCCGGCAAGGATGATTTGATCTATGTGGGCGGCAGTACGTTCGTGGTGGCTGAAATTTGTTGAAGGCGATGAAGAAGATACCGGGAACTTTTGCGATTGTTTGCTATATCGTGCTTGCCGCGGCGCTTCTCACTTGGGTGATTCCAGGAGGGGAGTACACACGTCGGGCCATGATGGTGGACGGGACATTGCGGGAAGTGGTGGAAGACGGTTCTTTTCATTATGTATCGCCGCAACCCCAGACGTTTTCGGTTCTGTACGCGCTTTATGAGGGTTTTGTGGATAAGGCCGACATCATCATTTTTGTGTTGATGGTGGGCGGTGCGTTCTGGATATTGAACAGCACGGGCGCCGTAGATTCCGGGGTGCGTTCGTTTGTGGATTTCACCCGCCGTTGCCGGCAGAAGAAATGGCTGTCCAAAATGGATATAGATTCCCTTGTATTGGCTGTTATCATGGTGATGTTCAGTCTTTTCGGCGCAGTTTTCGGAATGAGTGAGGAAACAATCGCCTTTATCGTGGTATTTGTGCCGATGGCTGTTTCGATGGGATACGATTCCATTACGGGCGTGTGTATTTCCTATTTGGCCGCCCATGTGGGATTTGCCGGTGCCATGCTCAACCCGTTCACGATCGGCATCGCCCAAGGCATCGCCGGGATTCCGCTGTTTTCGGGTCTGGGATATCGGATTTGCTGTTGGGCCGTGCTGACGGCCATAGCCGTTTTCTTTGTGTTGAGGTATGCCCGCAGGATAAAGTATCATCCTGAGACATCACCGGTACACGCGATAGATGCCTATTGGCGAAAACGCGCCGACGAGGCCGGGGCCGGCGAACGGGAAACGATGCCAGCCTGCGGTTGGCCGGCTTATGTGGTATTTGTTTTTCTGTCGGTCGTGCAGTTGTATTGCGCGTGGAAATATCCGTTTACGGTCATCGCCGTAGGGGCGGGAGAATGGAATGTCTGTCTCTTGCCGGTATTGGCGGTGCTGTTTATGGTCTGGGGGCTTTTTTCATGCCGTAGAACAGTGGCGGCTTTCAATATGCAATTGTTGTTCTTCACGGTCTTCTATCTGGTGGTGGGAGTTCTGGGATACCGATGGTACACGATGGAAATTTCAGCCTTGTTTCTGGCCATGGGGCTATGCGCTGGATTTTCGGCAGGCAAGGGGTTGGATAAGGTAACAGGGCTGTTTCTGGAGGGTGTGAAGGATATTCTCGCTCCGGCGATGGTGATAGGTTTGGCCAGCGGAATTATTTTCATCCTGCAGGAGGGAAAGGTAATCGATACCATTTTGCACGGCGTGGCTTCGGCCATGTCGGAGATGGGAGAGGTGGTTTCGGTGGGCATGATGTATGCCTTTCAGACTGCGCTTAATCTCGTGATGCCTTCCGGCAGCGCCAAAGCGGCCCTGACAATGCCGATTATGAGTCAGTTTGCCGATTTGATTCATATCTCGCGCCAGACCACGGTGCTGGCATTTCAATTCGGCGACGGTTTCACCAATATGATAACCCCGACTTCCGGTATCTTGCTGGGTGTGTTGGGCGTGGCACGAATCCCATATGCGGTTTGGATCAAATGGGTGTATAAATTCATCCTGTTTCTGATTCTGCTGGGATTTCTGCTGTTGCTGCCTACTTTGTTTTTTGAGTTCAGCGGCTTTTGAAAAAGATCAATCGTCGCTTTAAATAAGACGACACATGGAAGTGTATAAATTCGGCGGGGCGTCGGTAAAGGATGCCTGCTCGGTAAAGAATGTAACGGAGATACTCCGTTCCCAACACGAAGGTCCCACCTGTGTGGTGGTTTCGGCCATGGGAAAAACCACCAATGCCCTGGAAGCGGTTTTGGATGCCTTTTATTACGGCAAGGAAGACAAGGATGACCTCCTCAAGAAAGTGATGGCCTCGCATATCGAAGTCCTGCACGGTCTATTCCCCGATGCCTCGCATCCGGTTTACGGAAAGGCGAAAGCTTTGTTCGGCAGGCTGTATGAGATACTGGGGCAGGTTTCGGGCATGTCTTACGACAAGGCATACGATCAGGTGGTTTCTTATGGAGAGAGACTTTCCACTTGCATCATCTCGGCTTCCCTGGAACAGGACGGCATCCGTAATACCGAATTGGACGCTTCCCGTCTGTTGCTTACCGACGGCCGCTTCAGAGAGGGCAAGATTCTATGGGAACCCACCGGACAAAGGATTACGGCGGCGGTAAGCGAAGCCCTTGCGGACGGAAAGGATATTGTGCTTACACAGGGGTTCATCGCTTGCGATCAGGCGGGCGATACGGTAACATTGGGTAGGGAAGGTTCCGATTATTCGGCGGCGGTCTTCGCCTACTGTCTGGATGCAAGCCGCATGACGATATGGAAAGATGTGCCGGGCGTGTTGAATGCCGATCCCAAGTTTTTTTCCAATACGCGCAAACTCGACTATATCTCTTATTACGATGCCACCGAACTTGCTTACTACGGTGCCAGCGTGATTCATCCCAAAACCATCAAGCCGTTGCAGAACAAACACATCCCCTTGCATGTCCGCTCTTTTATGGATGTGAATGAATCCGGCACATGGATAGGTCTGGACGATGTTAAGAACAGCGATATACCCTCGTTCATCTGCAAGAAGAACCAAGTGTTGCTTTCTGTATACCCTAAGGACTTCTCTTTTGTGGATGAAATGAACCTCTCTGAAATTTTCGATTGTTTTGTGGCGCATGGCGTGAAGGTGAACATGATGCAGAACTCAGCCTTGAGTTTTTCGGTTTGCGTGGACGGACACAGGGGCGATATGCAGGCGATGCTGGACCAACTTTCGGAACGCTACGATTGCCGTTTTAACGGAAATCTGGAATTGGTGACCATACGCCATTACACCCAGGAAGTTATCGACCGTATCGCCGGCACGCGTCAGGTGCTGTTGGAACAGCGTACCCGCCAGGCCGTCCAGTTGGTGTTGGAATCTTAGTCCGTTGTGAAAAAGAGAACCCTCGTCTATATCGCCCTTATCATGTGTATGGCTTTGGTGGGCCTGCTTTCGGTGCAGTATTATCAAAGCCGTCGGATTTTTTTGCTCAACCGGGAGTTCTTCACGGCCACGGTGGATGCGGCGATGGAAGAGGCCGTGCGGACGATAGAAGGGAAAATATTGACTTCACGGCAGGCACGGGTGCAGAACCGTTTGCGGGTAAGCGAGGCGATAGATTCGGTGAGCGAACGAATCATGCGCATCCGTATCCGTTATCCGCAGATTTCCGGCCGGCCGAGCGGTATCGTATGGGAGGCCGATGGCCGTTATGCTCTGGTGGAAGACCGTATCCGGCGTATGGAATGGAAAGACACGGTGGGCGGCGTGGCGGTAAGCGGCAGTTTTTTGCAGATGGATTATGAGGAAGCCCCGCCTTTGCCGGATACTTTGAAAAGGATGACGGCATTGTATGTCTCTTTGCAGGAAGAAAGGGAAGACTTGATGTATGCCGGCCGGCTGATGGACGAGATGATGCGTCGTTCATGGAGGGAAATGCCGGAGAGGGAAATGGGTATGCAGCTTCCGGCCGGACAAGTGGATTCGATTATCGCCGGGCGTCTTTCGGCGCGTAATGTCAGAACGTCTTTCGAGTGGGGCATCTACAGCGAATACAGTTCCAAACTGCTGTTGCAGAAAACGGGCAATTATGGCGTGCGGCTTTTGCAGAGCCCTTTCAAATACCGTCTTTTCCCGGAGCAGGAAACCGATTATCCCACTTATCTGTTCCTCTATTTTCCCGACAGGGTTTCTTTTATCGTTTCCCGGATGTGGTATCTCACGCTTTCTTCGGTTTTCCTCTTCGTCTTGTTGATATACACCTTTGTCTATACATTGGTTTCTATCTGGAAACAGAAAAAACTCACCGAGATGAAAAGCGATTTCATCAACCATGTCACGCATGAGATCAAGACACCGGTGAGCACAATCGCGCTGGTCTGTGAGTCGTTCGATGATCCGGACGTGCACTATGATGAGGTGGGGCTCAAAAAAGTGTTGGAGATTATCCGGCATGAAAACCAGCGGTTGCAGTCGCTCAGCGGGCAGATTATCCAGATATCCAAGATGGAGTCGGGTGATTATTTCCTGAACCGGAGCCGTTTTGAAATGCACAGGGCCATAGAGGAGGCGGTCAACAACACGGGTTTTCAGGTGATGCACAACAACGGGCGGATCCAGACCTCTTTCAATGCATCCGATGACTGGGTGGTGGGAGACAGGACCCATATCGTCCATATCATTTCCAATTTGATAGACAATGCCAACAAATACTGTCAGGAGCGGCCTTTGATAGAAATTTCCACCTTCAACACCGAGGGAGGATTGCGGATAGATGTAAAAGACAACGGTATCGGTATAGCCAAATCGAATCTCAAGAAAATCTTCGACAAGCTCTATCGGGTGCCTACCGGAAACAAGCATGATGTGAAAGGCTTCGGTTTGGGTTTAAGTTATGTGGCTTCCATTATGAAACAGCACGGGGGAAAGGTGTGGGTAGAGAGCGAGTTGAAAGAAGGTTCGGTTTTCCATCTTTTCTTTCCGCAGGGGAAAGAAAACAGAACTGTCTGAAAATCATAGTTTCTGGTATTGAAATTTCGATAAATAGGGATTTGTCCGTTATATAGGGAAACCAAGGTGTCTCATGCAGGACGGGATGCCTTATAATTTCTTAAATTTGCCACTTATGAACGATTCCGCAAATTCGATTTCGATATTGTTGGCAGAAGATGATCCCAATCTGGGCTCTTTTTTGCAGGCGTATCTCAACAGCAAAGGCTATAAAACGCATCTGTGCCGTGACGGGCAGTCGGCCTTGGAAGCCTTCAGGGAAGGAAATTTCAACTTTTGCATCACCGATATCATGATGCCGGTGAAAGACGGTTTTTCTTTGGCCAAGGATATCCGCAAAATTGATGCGGCTGTGCCGATTCTTTTCCTGACGGCCAAAACCTTGGAAGCCGACCGTTTGAAAGGTTTCCGATCGGGTGGAGACGACTATCTGACCAAACCTTTCAGTATGGACGAGCTGCTTCTGCGCATACAGGCCATTGTGCGGAGAACGGTGGGCGTACAGAGCAAGAGCGAACCGGAAGTTTTCAAGATAGGGGACGTTGCTTTCGATGTGGTATCGCGCAGATTGGTGAATCCGCAAGGGGAAAGTCAGGATCTCACCACAAGAGAGGCCGATCTGTTGAAATTGCTCTGCCAGCATGAAAACGAAGTGGTGGAGCGCAAAGATGCGCTGATAAAGGTGTGGAAGGCAGATAATTACTTTAATGCCCGCAGTATGGACGTATATGTTACCAAACTCAGGAAAGCCCTGGCCAAGGCCGGTTCGGGAGAAATCATCAACGTGCATGGTGTGGGATTCAAATTGGTAGTGAACCGTCATGAGAAATAAGTGGAAGAACGGCTTGAGAGGTTTTGGGTGGGCGATAGGGCTGACGCTGTTTTGCACGGTAGTGGCCTGCCGGGAGGAATACAGATCTTTTGCCCAAGGGGAGGTGGTGTTGCGTTTTTCGCAGGATACGATACGTTTCGATACCGTATTGACCGCCCAGACCAGCATCACCAAGGTGATTACGGTAAGAAACACATCGGAAAAGGCTGTGTCGATAGACAGAGTGTACCTGCAAGGCGGTGCGGCTTCCCGGTTCCGCTTCAATTTGAGCGGAGATACGGCTGTTTGGCAGCGCGATGTCGTGATAGGCGGAAAAGACAGTCTGTATCTCTTCGTACACACGGCTATTGACTACCGGGATGAAAACAATCCTTTCGAGATACAGGACTGCATCCTGTTTGAAAGAGAGGGGCAGAAGCCGCAGCAGGTGGTTCTCAGTGCATGGGGACAGGATGCCTGCTATTGGGTTTCAGACCGTAAGGAACGGGTACTGTACCGCGATCCGTTGCAAACATGGCAATCGGATTCGCTGGAGTTGTCTTATTTCTTGTGGAATGAGGCCGATTACCCCATACGGAGCGAACGTCCGTATGTGATTTACGGATATCTGACGGTGGAGGCGGGGCAGACACTTCGGATTCCGGCCGGCAGCCGGTTTTACTTTGCCCCCAATTCGGGGATATGGATACGGAACGGAGCGCGTCTGGAGGTGGAAGGAAGTCTGGCGACACCTGTACTGTTTACTTCTGTTCGGCAAGATGGCAACTATAGGAATATGGCCGGACAGTGGGGACGGATTTGGCTGGGCGGCGAGAGCGGTCCCCACCGTATCGATCATGCAGTGATCCGGAATGCCCAAAGCGGCGTGTGGTTGGATTCCTGTACGGGAACGGGTGGGTTGGAAATTACCAATACCCGTATCGAGAATATGAGCCGCCACGGGCTGCTGGCACGTCAAAACAGGGTGGAAGGGGTGAATACGGTGGTGTCTGAATCGCAGGTGAACCTCTGTTTGAGCGAGGGGGGCAGTTATGTATTTACGCACTGCACGTTTTCAAATGATTATTCGGGCGGAGCCATAGGTGTGTATAACCGCTGTCTGTTCCTGACTAATTATGAAACGGGCGAAAATGGCGAAAAGAAGGTTTTCCCTTTGCAAAAAGCCGATTTTCTCAATAGCATTTTTTACGGGCGAAACAGCCGCCAGTTGGAAATAGATTTGGCGGAGTTGGCCGGCACAGCGGCCGAAATGCGTTTTTCCCATTGTCTGATACGCATGGAACCGCCTTTTTCGGACGATAGGTTCAACGGTTGCGTTTGGAATCAGGTGCCGCTGTTCATCGCCCCCGACAGTTACGGGTTCGGGATAGACACCTTGGCTTCGCCGGCCGTCGGCTTGGGCAATCCTGCTTATGCTGTAGGTGCGGCTGCCTGCGATATCGTCGGCCGACCGCGGTCGGATACGGCCACGCTCACTGCCGGTGCTTATGAATTTACGCCGAAAGATAAAGGCGTGTTTTTTCATGACGGACGCTGATTGAGAACAGGGTAGCCTGCATTAACCCTCTAAACCAGTTCAGATGCACGCTTGCTTCGTAAGAGGAAGTTTGCGGATAGGCAAAGGAAAGACGGTTTCATTATGTTCATTATGGCGGCCGGGGGGCTTGCGCCCGGGGTGGTTTGCGGTGCGTTATGCGGGTATTGGGGCCGGAGATAATAAACCCGCGCTTTTTTCGTACCTTTGCGCCCTATGTCAGATACAGTCAAACAAAGAACGCTTGCCGCACCGGTAACCATTTCCGGAGTTGGCTTGCATACCGGCCAGATGGCAATGGTTACCATTAAGCCGGCACCGGTGGATACGTGGTTCGTATTCAAGCGGGTGGATTTGCCAGAACAGCCGGAAATCAAGGCTTTGGCCGAGAACGTGGGCGATACCTCGCGCGGCACCACCTTGGTGAAAGACGGCGTGATGGTAGCTACCATAGAACATGTGCTTTCCGCTTTGGTAGGGCTTGAAATCGACAATGCCGTCATCGAAACCGATTCTCCCGAGATGCCTATTTTGGACGGAAGCGCCCGGATTATCACAGAAGCCATTCTCAAAACAGGTATTGTGGAACAAGAGTCCGAGAGGGTGTATTACAAGCCCTCCCGGCCTATGTCTTTCTGCAATGCCGAAAAAGGGGTTGAAATCTATGTCCGGCCTTCGGAAGCACGTTCTTTTACGGTCAGGATCGACTACGGTTCATCGGTTATCGTGCCTCAATTCGCTACTATCAGCCAATTTGGTCAGACTTATTGCGAAGAAGTGGCGTCCTGCCGCACCTTTGTATTTTTGCGCGAATTGGAAGCGCTTTATCAGCACAATCTGATTAAGGGGGGCGATTTGAGCAACGCCATCGTGTTTGTGGATAGGCTGATAGATAAAGCCGAGATGGAGCGTTTGGCCAAACTTCTCAACAAACCCGCTATCGAAGTGCGTTCGGAAGGAACGCTCAACAATGTGGAGTTGCGGTTCAAGAATGAACCGGCTCGTCATAAAATGCTCGACATCATCGGCGATTTCGCCCTGTTGGGTTGTTACATGAAGGCAGAAACCGATGCCTTGCGTCCCGGACATCAGAGCAATACCGAATTTATCAAGGAAGTACGTAAACAAATGCAGAAAGATATGGCACCTGAAGCTTTGCCGCCGTTCGATATAACGGCAACCCCTCTTTATGATGTGAATGCAATCAAAAAGATTCTTCCCCACCGTCCTCCATTCCTATTGGTGGATAAGATTGTCTATATGGACAAAGACCAAGTGGTGGGCGTGAAGAACGTTACGATGAACGAACCTTTTTTCACGGGGCATTTTCCCGATGAGCCTGTGATGCCGGGCGTTCTCATTATCGAGGCCATGGCGCAGACGGGCGGCATCTATATGCTGACCCAGTATCCCGACCCGGAGAATTACCTGACCTATTTCCTGAAAATGGATAACGTGAAATTCCGCCATAAGGTGGTGCCGGGTGATACGCTTATTTTCAAGTTGACCCCGATTTCACCGCTCCGCCGCGGTTTGTGCAATATGAAAGGCTGGGCGTACGTGGGTGACAAGATTGTGGCTGAAGCCGATATGTTGGCGCAGCTGGCGCGTAAACCGGATGCACCCGCGCTCGAAAAGTAAGCGGTGGCGTTGTTGAAGAAGAAGGGAGGACCTTTGTAGCACACAGGCTCCTCCCTTCTTTTGTGTAAGCAGGCTTAGATTCTTTCCAGACAATCAACGGGAACCCAGGCGCGTGATCCGTTCTTGATGCGCACTTTGTAGTAAGGGGCGATATGATCTTCTATCAGCACTTTGCTGCCTTCGTGCAATACGAATTTGGTTTCGCTCCGTTCCTCGGGAGAGGTTTTTGCCTCTACGGAAGTGTCCATGACAATGGCGAATTCTTTTTGCATCTCGTTATGCACGCCTGCGGCGGCGCACAGACAGAGGATACAAAGCGCGGAAGAAACAAGCATGCTGTAAAATCCGGCCCGTTTTCTGCCATAGGTATGGCTCGAAAGATATAGAAACACGCTTGCAAGGGATAGGAAAAAAAACAAAAAAACGGCCATTGCCCAGCCGGAGGCGGAGAAAGTCTTGATAAAACCGAGCCAGCATGCGGTGGCAAAAAACTCGGGCATATCTTCAAAATGATCCGCGATTTTGCTCTCGGCCAAATGCAGGTTGTCCTGTATATCCTGTTCTTTGGGGTTGAGGCGCGCCGCCCTTTCATAGTAAAGAATGGCAAGGGGGTAATTGCCTGTGCGGTAATGGGCGTTGCCCATATTGAAAAACAATTCCCATGATTCATACCCCGACTGAAGGGCCGTTTCATAGGCATCCAGAGCCTGGGGATAATCTTCCCGGGCGTAAAGTCCGTTGCCTTTATCGAAGGCTTCCTGCCAGGGTGAGGCCGATGCCGGTGTTAACACGGGAAGCAGGGCGCACACGGCTGTAAGCAAAAAGAGAATCCGTTTCATGGTAAGGTTTATTTCAGTGTACCGATAATTTTACGGATAATATCTTCGGCCTCGTCATAGAGGCTCTGCATATTTTGCAGGCCCGATCCTCCGGGTGAAAACCGGGCAAATTCGCAGTGTTCCAACGTATGGATGAACTGTTCGGTCAGGGAGGGGGAGATGGATTTGTTCTGCAGGGCGTTTCTTACCGTATCCAAGGCCAGGTCTGCAGGCGGAATGTTGAGTTTGTTGCTCAGAAAGCCCCATAGCGCTTGCGAAATTTCCACGTAAAAAGCTTCGGTTTGTTTTTCGGTCAGAAGGCGTCGGGCTTTCCGCAGGCATTTTTGGGCCTCGCGGGCGGCACGTCTGTTTTTACGTCCTACAAGGTCGGCGTTTCTTTTAAGACGGTGGCGGTAAAGAATCAGAAAGGCCGAAAACAACAAGGCCTCACCCAGTAAGATGAGCCAAAACCATAGGGAAAACAAGAGACTGTTGCCGGTTTTGTGCCAAGTATCGGCTTTGAGGCGGATATACTCGATATCATTTTTGGCCGGATTCTCGGTTTGTCCGGGAACCAGGCTCTGGGGCAAGTCTTTGCCTCTTTCCACATTCAATACCGTTTCGGGTATCAGTGTCTCCTCGTATTTCTCTGATTTCGGATTGAAGAAAGAATAGCGGAAAGCGTTGATTTTATACACGCCCGGATTACGTGGCACCACGATGTATTCGAACGTGGCCTTGCCGTTGACACCATTGGCGGACAACTGTTTGTCGTAAGAGATTTTGGGTTCATAAACCTCAAAATCGGGAGGAAACTGGATCTGGGGAGCATGGATCATTTCTATATTGCCGCTACCCTGAACGGAAAAGGTGAAGGTGAGGGCTTCGTTGGTACGGACGGCTTGGTTACGGTCGAAATCGAAATGGAGGGTGTAGTTTCCCACCAGACCGTCGAAGGAGGCGGGGCGACCATCTTGGGGCAATGCCTTTACATTGATTTTTACCGGTTTGGTGCGAAGGTTTTTCTTGACCGATTCGGTGGGATTGAAAAAGGCATCGTCGAAGATATCGAAAATACTGTTGCTTCTCCGTCGGGGAGCGGCTACCTGTGCGATGGCTTCCACTTCCATCGGCTCTATGGTGTGCGGCCCGGCGTCTTGGGCGAAAATGGCCACTTTCCGCATATCGGCATATACGAACAGGCGGTTGTCGATAACCTCCTGTTCTTGTCCGTTGGTGTTAGCTTTGAGTTCTTCTGTCCAGAACCCCATGCTGGAGGGCGTTTTGTAGATACTGTATTGCTCAACGGGAATGGCCGTGTAGATGCGGTAGGTAAGCAATACCTGTTCGCCCACGAAAGGTGTCCGTTTGTTGACGGAGGCTGTGATAAAGAGATCCTTGTCGCTTATTTCGGCCGGCAGGGCGGAGGTGTTGCCGGCAGGCCGCGGCTGCGGCCGTTGGTTGTTGTTCTGCGGAGTCTGCCGGGCGGCGGTTACGGTAAGGTTTAAGGGGTCTGAGACATATGTTTTTCCATCAACCACGATACTGGCCGCGCCAAAGGTGTAATTGCCTTCTTTGGGGGCGCGGAGTTGATAGGTATAGGTGAGGGTGAAGCTTTGCGACTGTTTGCCGTTTACAAACTGAAAACTGCTGGATTGCGACTGCATGGGGCCGAAGAGCACGTCTAAGCCTTTAAAGGCCGGGGCCTGAAAGTTCTTCGAGCCCCGCACGTTGATCGCGTAGGAAATCTCAAAAGCTTCTCCTGCCGCTACGGAAGAAGGCGCCCGGAGGCTCAACACGGGTTCTTGGGCCAGCGACAAAGGCAGAAGCCATATACATAAGGCGACGGAGATGGCCGTGCGCCAAAAGTTATGGAAAATTCGGTGTGCCATGTTTTTTCTCAATTTCATCGGTAATCGGGATAGGGGCCGATTACCAGTCTTTTTCTACCGGAGAACCCCCGTTCTGGTCTTGGTTCTTCTTGATTTTTTCCAAGGTGTTTTTTTCTTGGTTCTCCAAGGCACGCAGAATCCTTTCGGCTTCCTGCCGCTTGGCTTTTTGCCGAGGGGTCATCTGTTGGCCTTGCTGCGGATCCTTTCCATTCTGATTTTGCGCTTGCTGTTGCTGCTGTTGTTGATTCTGCTGCTGTTGGTCCTGATTGGGGTTCTGTCGGTTCTGCTGTTGCTCCTGTTTCCGATCCTGTTGCTGTTGCTGTTGCTGATCCTGTTGCTGATTCTGCTGCTGTTGGTTCTTTTGTTGCTTCAGCATTTTCTGGGCATAGGTCAGATTGTAGCGGGTATCGGTTTTTCCGGGTTTGTTCTGTAAGGCCCGGATATAGGATTCTATGGCTTTTTGGTAATCTTTTTGCTGCACAAAGGCGTTGCCGAGGTTGTGGTAGAGGTCGGCTTTTTCATCCTTGCTCAGATTGGGATTGTCTGTCAATGCGGTATAGTTGGCTATTGCCTGTTCGTAGTTCCGTTGTTCGTATTGTGCGTTGCCAAGGTTGTATCTAGCTTTGTGGTAATTGCTGTCGCGGCTGAGTGCCTTGAGGTAAGAAACTTCTGCTTCGTGAAAATTCTTGTCCGAGTAGTGGCGGTTGCCGTTATGTGTGGGAATGGCCGTTTGGGCGGAAAGGTTTCCGATAGCAAATACACAGATGATCAATATTACGCATAATGTCCGCAATGCGCCGGCCCCTTCTTTTTTGTTGCGGATGCCGAAAAGACGGCGGCGGTTGAAAATTCTGTTGCGCTTTTCAAAGAGCAGCATCTCGGCAAAGATAAGGACCAAAGCCAAAGCAAGGAAATAGGGGTAGCGCGTTTCGTAATCGGAAATGTTTCGGGTTTCAAAGGCCACTTTATCCAGTTCCGAAAGTTTTTCGAATACCGTTTCCACGCCCGACGATATATTGTTGGCTTCCACATAAAAGCCTTTGCCCGCTTTGGCGATGTCTTCCATCATGGCGCGGTTCATGCGTGTGATCACGACGTTTCCCTCGGCATCCCTTTTATAGGAGACCACCTGTCCGTTCCGGTATTCGGGAATGGGGGCCCCTTGCGGAGACCCCATTCCGACTGTACTCACCACAATACCTTTCTTAGCCGCATCGCGGGCCGCGCCCACGGCATCGTCTTCATGGTTTTCTCCATCGCTGATTACGATAATGGCTTTGTTACGGGCATTCTCGTATTTTGGATCGAAGTTCTGGGCGCAAAGTTCAATGGCTTTTCCGATAGCGGTTCCTTGTCGGCTCATATCGCCTGTCTGGATATTGCCGATAAACAATTTTGCCGCGCTGTAATCGGTTGTCAAAGGCAGTTGCAGGAAGGCGTCACCGGCAAAAATCACCAAACCGATGCGGTCGGATTCCATTTTATCCAATATCCGGATCACCGCTTGCTTGGCACGCATTAGGCGGGAAGGTTGGATATCGTTGCTGTTCATGCTGTTGGAAATATCCAGGGCTACCATCACGTCAACGCCTTTGCGTTCCGCTTTTTTTACAGAAGTGCCCAGCTGGGGATTGGCCAGACAGAATACCAGAAGCGAGTAGGCCACCATGAGCATGATGAACTTCAGGTGTTGCTTTCCCGTGGAATATTCGGGAATCTGTTTTTTGAGCAGGGGATACCGTCCGGCACCGCTCAGCTTTTTCCGTTTGCGGTACATGTTGAGGTAAAAGGCGGCCGCAAAGGGAACAAGCAGCAGCAACAGGTACAACAATTGCGGTTTTTCTATGATAAACATCTTTACGGTAGGGTTTTAAAGATGAACAAACGACCTATTGTCTCGGCCAACAGGAAAGCCAGGGCCACCCAAAGCGGCAGGCGGTATTCTTCGGAACGGTGTTCGTAAGAAACCACTTCTATCTTGGTTTTCTCCAATTGGTCTATCTCCTGGAAAATATCCTTGAGTTTGTTTTTGCTCGTGGCCCGGAAATATACGCCACCCGTTTCCTTCGCGATGCGGGAAAGCAGGTTTTCGTCTATTTCCACCTTTACATTCTGATACTGGATACCGAATGGAGTCCGGTAGGGATAGGGCGCCAATCCGGTGGTTCCCACGCCGATGGTATAGACCCGTATACCGTAGGTTTTGGCAAGTTCGGAAGCGGTGAGCGGGTCGATGGAGCCGGCATTGTTCACACCGTCGGTAAGCAGGATGATCACTTTGCTTTTTGCATCGCTTTGCCGGATACGGTTGATGCTTACCGCAAGCCCGTCGCCAAGGGCCGTTCCGTCGGGAATAAGCCCGCTCTTGAGCTGTTTGATGCGGTTTTCGAGAATGCCGTGGTCGATGGTGAGCGGGCATTGGGTATAGGCTTCACCGCTGAACGCCACGATGGCTATACGGTCGTTTTCCCTGGCCCGGATGAATTCTTGCGCCAGTTGCTTAGCCGATTCCAGACGGTTGGGTGAAAAATCTTCGGCCAGCATACTGCCGGAAATATCCATCGACATCACGATATCCACCCCTTCTATATTCTTGCTGGTGTTTTTGCTCTTGGCCTGCGGTCGGGCGAGGGTAATGATGAGAAAGGTAAGGCATAGCAACCTGCATACGTTCAGGAGTGGGTAGAGGCGTTGCCGCCAGCTTTTATGAAGTTTCGGCACAAAACCCGAATCGGCGTAATGCAGGAAGGGATGCGTTTGTTTATCCCGAAAGAAAAGCCGGTAACCTGCCGCCGGCACCAGCAGCAAGCCCCATAGTATTTCAGGATGGGCAAAGACGAGGTTTTCCATGGCGTTTATTTTGAATCGGGTTCGGGCTGGTCGTTCTTGCGGTTTTTTTCCTGCTTTTGCAATTCAAGGAACCGCAGGATTTTGTCGAAGCAAGCCTCATGGTCGGCCGGTTGCGGTTGCACCTTGGCAAACTTCACCAACACCGACATATCCAGAACCGCGAGCAAATCCTGTAAGACGGGTTTGTCCGGAAGGTTTTCCTTCAGGGCATCGCCCAATTCCTCGTTGGTCATCTCGACGGCGGCGATATCCATATCCGAGGCCAGATACTGGCGCAGAATATCGGTCAGTTCCGTATAGTATTCCTTTATGCGGTTTTGCTGCCAAAGTTGTTTTTCCTTCAGTATCTTCATGGCGGTCAAAGCTTGTTCCACGGGTGGGAGCGCCGGCTTTTGGGGCATGAAGACAGGTTGGTTCTTCCTATATCGCCGGAGTACGTAAACCGCCACCGCCACCATGCCGGCCAATCCCAGCAGAATCCATAGCCAGAATCCGTATTTGGCAAAGTATTCCCGCCAAAGTTCACCTCCCGTTACATCGAAAACCGAGTGGATGTCCTTGATGTTTGCGGTGGTGTCCACCACAGGCGAGAAGAAACGCACCGAGCCGGTGTCGGTGTGCAGGTACACGAGACTGTCGTGGTCCACGTATTCGAACCGGAAGGCAGGCATGGCGTAAGCGCCTTCTTCGTAGGCAGAGAAATGATAGGTCAGGCTGCGGGTGTGCAGTTGCGAGGCGGTGTTGAACGAAGAGGCCGTGCGGAGGCTGTCTTCGGGTACAAGCTGCAGTTTAGGCGCGATATTGCCGTCCAAAACCGGAAAATTCACTTTTTCGGGTTGGTCGCTTTCACAGTAGAATGTGAGTCGCAAGGCATCGCCCACCCAACCCACGGTATCGAAATCCGCCCATACGCGCACGTTCTCTTGTGCGAAAACGCGTGCATTCCACCCCGATAAGGGAAGGAGCGCGAGGAGGCAGGCTGTGATTTTGTTTTTCATCTTTACAATTTGCTGAACATATTGATGAGCGGCTTCACGTAATCTTCTTCGGTAGAAACGGAAGTATGTGCGATACCGTATTTGTTCATGATCGCTTTCCTATTCCGTTCCTGTTCCATCCGATAATCCTCGAATGCCTTGCGGTTACGGGTCGAAGAACTGTCTATCATGAAGGTTTTTCCGCTTTCGTTGTCTTTGATGCGCATCAATCCCCAGTCGGGCAGATGCGCTTCCAGGGGATCGAAGATATGCAGGGCTATCAGTTCGTGCGCCTTGCCGGCGATCTTGATGGCATCTTCATAGTGTTCGTCCATGAAATCGGAAAGCAGGAATGCCGTGCTTTTTCGTTTTTGCACATTGCGCAAGAAACGCAGTGCCGCGCTGATATCGGTGCCTTGACGGGCTGGACGGAAATCCACCAGCTCGCGGATGATATGCAACAGATGCGTTCTCCCTTTTTGGGGCGGAATATATTTCTCCACCTCCGAACTGAAGAAGATAGCGCCCACTTTGTCGTTGTTCTGTGCGGCCGAAAAAGCCAGGATGGCGGCGATCTCACTGATGGTTTCCCGTTTGGCGGCCGCGCTGCCGAAGAGACCCGAGGCACTCACATCGATAAGCAGCATCACCGTCAGTTCGCGTTCTTCCTCGAATATCTTGACATAGGGTTTATGGAACCGGGCGGTAACTTTCCAGTCGATAAAGCGGATGTCGTCGCCATACTGATACTCTCTCACTTCGCTGAAAGCCATCCCCCGTCCCTTGAACGCGCTATGGTACTGACCGGAAAAAATCTGGCGCGACAAAGCTTTTGTCTTTATCTCGATTTTCCTGACTTTCTTTAATAATTCGGAAGTTTCCATGGATGATCCGTTTTCATTGGAGGGCTTCGGAAGGCGGAAAACGTTTCCTTGTTTTCCACCCTCCGTCCGTTACAAAAGCGATGTAAAAAACATATGAACATCAACTTTTTATGAAGGCATTTTTAGGGCACTTCCACCGTGTTGAGAATTTCGTTGAGGATGTTCTCGGCCGTGATGTTCTCGGCCTCCGCCTCATAACTCAATCCAATACGGTGACGCATCACGTCGAAGCAGACGGCGCGGATATCTTCGGGAATCACATAGCCCCGGTGCTTGATGAAAGCGTAGGCCTTGGCGGCCAGCGCGAGGTTGATGCTGGCCCGCGGGGATGCTCCGTAGCGGATCATGTTGCTGAATTTCTCCAACTTGTATTCGGCAGGAAAACGGGTGGCGAACACAATGTCGGTGATGTAATTCTCGATCTTCTCATCCACGTAGATTTCGCGGGTAAGCGCACGGGCCTTTTCGATGTCTTTTTTATCCACGACCTTGTTGATGGCGGGATGTTCGTTGGTGATGTTCTGCCGGATGATCAGTTTCTCTTCTTCTTTCTTGGGATAGCCTATCACCAGCTTGAGCATGAAACGGTCCACCTGGGCTTCGGGCAGCGGATAGGTGCCTTCCTGTTCAATCGGATTCTGGGTGGCCAGTACCAGAAAAGGGGTGTCCAAGGCGTAGGTTTCCTCACCGATGGTTACCTGTCTTTCCTGCATGGCCTCCAGCAAAGCGCTTTGCACTTTGGCCGGGGCGCGGTTGATTTCATCGGCCAATACGAAGTTGGCGAAGATAGGACCTTTGCGCGTAATGAAATTTTCATCTTTCTGGCTGTATATCTGCGTGCCGATTAAGTCGGCCGGGAGCAGGTCGGGCGTGAACTGGATCCGGCTGAAATCGGCGTCCACCGCCGTGGCCAGCGTCTTGATGGCAAGGGTCTTGGCCAAACCGGGCACCCCTTCGAGCAACACGTGTCCGTTGGCCAAAAGCCCGATAAGGAGGCGTTCCACCATGTCTTTCTGGCCGATGATGTTTTTTTTCATCTCCATGGAGAGCAGGTCGATAAAAGAGCTTGCCTGTTGAATTTTTTCGTTGAGTTCCTTGATATCCACTTGTTCCGTCATCTTAAAAAGTGTTTTTGTTGAACGGGACAAAGATACGGATAAAGCGATTTTGGAAAATTTAAAAAGTCTTAAAAATTCTTAAAAAAGCTTAAACAAAACCTATGCGTAATCAACAATTCAAGGTTAGAAACTGCCGGTTCACGGCTGCGGAATCCCTGCACTTTTTGTATATTTTCGCAAGTTGAAATATCAGGCGAAAATGGGAAGGATATTGGCCATCGACTACGGAAGGAAACGATGCGGAATCGCGGTGACGGATCCCGCGCGGATTATCGCCACCCCCCTCACCACGGTTGCCACCGCCCGATTGTGGGATTTCCTGAAAGAATACATGGAAAAGGAACCGGTGGATTGCGTGGTGGTGGGAGAACCCCGGCAGATGGATTACACGCCCTCGGAAAGTGAACGCTACATCGCGCCCTTTCTGGCTCGTTTCGTCAAAGCCTATCCGGCTGTTCCGCTTGAAAGGGTGGATGAACGTTTCACTTCCAAAATAGCTTTTCAGTCGATGATAGACATGGGGCTGAAAAAGAAACGGCGGCAGGATAAGGCGTTGGTCGATGAAATCAGCGCCGCCCTGATATTGCAGACCTATATGCAAAACCAAACGATATGATATATCCCATTGTGGCTTACGGCGACCCTGTGTTGCGTCGCCAGGCCGAAGAAATAGGGTCGGACTATCCCGATTTGAAGCAATTGGTGGCCGATATGTTCGAGACCATGGAACATGCGGGCGGGGTAGGGCTGGCCGCACCCCAGATCGGGCTTTCCATCAAATTGATCGTGGTTGACGCCACGCCTTTCGCCTCGGAAGATCCGGCCGCCGGTGGCTTCCGCAAGGCGTTGCTGAATCCTGAGATTTATGCGCAGGAAGGAGAGGAATGGGCATTCAACGAGGGGTGCCTGAGTTTTCCCGGTTTGCATGAGGATGTTTACCGCCCTTCGGTGGTGCACATCCGCTATATGGACGAAACCGGTCTTGCGCACGACGAGGTGTACGACGGCTATGTGGCGAGGGTATTGCAGCACGAATGCGACCATTTGAACGGCAAGACATTCGTGGACCATTTAAGCCCTTTGCGCAAGGCTTTGTTGCGGCGTAAGCTCGATTGCATCGCAAAAGGTGCGGTGTCGGCGGACTACAAGATGAAATTTGTCGGCAAACCCAAACACCGATAGGATTATGATGAAACGAATGTTGACGATAGGGGGTGTGTGGCTCACGGCGGCAATGTGTGTGATGGCGCAGAACACCGCCCGCTATGATGAGCCCGGACAGACTTTCCACGATGCGGTCCGGTTGTACGATAACGCGAAATACGGCGCGGCCAAGCGCGGTTTTTCGTATGTGGAACGGAAACTGAAAGAAGACAACGTATATTTCCGCTCCGAGGCAATGTATTATAAGGCGATGTGCGATGTGTTTCTTTATCATGGGAACGGTGCTTCAGCCCTTCGGAAATTCGTGGACGCCTACCCCGGAAGCAATCGTGTGAACGAGGCCTACCTGCAATTGGGTAATTTCGAGTACGACGGCAAGCGGTATCAGGCGGCATACGCTTATTACGCGCAAGTGGATCCCGAGGAACTGGGGGTGAAGGCCGAAGAAAAAGACCGCTACTTCTTTCGCCGGGGTTATTCGGCTTTCATACAGAAGAAATATGCCGAAGCCAAGCTTGACTTCTCCCGCTTGAAAGATACCGAGAACCGTTACCGTGTGGTGGCCACCTACTATTACGCCTACATACTCTATATGGAAGGCTATTATCAGAATGCGCTGGAAGCCTTTTCCATTATCCGGGACGATCCTTCTTTTGCACAGATAATCCCTTTATACATGTTGCAGATTTATCATGTGCAGGGAAACAGCGAAAAAGTGCTGGAGCTCGGTCCGGGGCTGATGGAAACCGCCAACCGGAAACGGGCGGCGGAAATGGGACGGCTGATAGGCGAGGCGTACTATCGTGAGGGAAAATACGAGAACGCGCTTCCGTATATGCTTTCTTTTTTTCGTGATGCGGCGGATGTGCCGGATGCCGAGGGACGGTATATTCTGGGTTATTGCTATTATAAAATTTCGTATTTCGATTCGGCGGCCGTTTATTTTCAGGGTGTCTTGCCGCTTGAGCCCGGGCCGGCATTGCGGCAGGCAACGCTTTATCATCTGGCCTATTGCTATGTACAGCAGAACAAGAAGAAGTTTGCCATGGATGCCTTTGCCGAAGCTTCCCGCATAAAGGGAGAAAATGCTGTTCTGGAAGAGGATGCCATGTATCATTACGCGCAATTGGCCTACGAACTGGGTTTGACTCCTTATCATGAGTCGTTGAAGGTATTGGAAGAGTTTTTGGAAACCTATCCGAATTCAGTCTACAACAAGCGGATTTACGCCTATATGGTGAATATGTATATGACCACCCGCAATTACGACATGGCGTTGGCCTCGATAGAAAAAATAAAGAACCCTACGCCTGAGTTGGCCGAAATAGAACAGCGGCTGTACTTCAACAAAGGGGTGGAGGCATTTAACCGGCGGGCCTACGCCACCGCCCTGTTGTATTTTGACCGCTGTGTGGCGAATGGGGCGGATGAGTCGTTGTCGGCCTTGGCCGGTTTCTGGCAGGGGGAATGTAATTTCGTTGCCAAAAAATACAAGGTGGCCCAGAATCTCTACCAAAAATTCGTATCGCGTGCCGGATCGAAAAAGTATCCCGAATACGAACAGGCATTGTATAATTTGGGTTACACGGCGATGGAGACCGTGAACTATCCTTTGGCCGTCCGTTATTGGAAAGACTTTTTGTCTGCCGTCAATCCGCAGACTGAAGCCTCGCTTGTGGCAGATGCGAAAGTACGGTTGGGGGATTGCCTTTATATGCAGGAATCCTATGCGGAGGCGGTGAAGTACTATGCGGAGGCTTTGCAAACGGGCTATAACCCGGCCGATTATGCCCGGTTCCAGATGGCTGTTTGCCAAGGTGCGATGGGCAATTACAGGGAAAAAGTTGGGAATCTTCTCAAGATTGTGGAATCCTCTTTGGAACCGCAAAATATGCCCCGTGTCTATAGTGAGCTGGCATCCACCTATATGATGTTGGATGATACCGAAAAAGCCTTGCTTTACTATCGCCGTTTGCGCGATCAGTATCCCCGTTCCCCCTTGGCTGTTTCGGCCTGGGCGAAAATGGGCTTGATTTATTTTAATCAGGGCAACAACGAGGAGGCATTGCGTTGCTTCAAATACGTGGTTGAGCATCAGCCTTCCACCGAGGAGGGGAGGCAGGCATTGGTAAGTATCCGCAATATCTATATGGGAATGAACCAAATCGACCAGTTCTTTGCCTATGCCCGCCGGTTGCCCCATGTCAGGCTGAATGAGGCCGAGCAGGATTCGCTCACCTATCTTTCGGCCGAGAATTTTTTCCACGAAGAAAATTATCCGCAGGCATTCAATGGCTTTAAGGCCTATGTGGATGCCTATCCGGAAGGCTTGTTTGCCGTGGATGCGTGGCGTAATGCGGCTGTATGCGCCGAACGTATGGGCGACAAGGATAACGCGCTGGCGGCTTATACCCGACTTTCCCAGCTGCCCGTACCGGATGCCGAAACGGCCACAGCCAAGGTGGCGGCGATGTACTATGCGGACAAGAACTATACATCCGCGCTTGGTTATTACCGGAAATTGAAGGATATGGCCTCCGATGATGCCGATGCGCTGGTGGCCAAGGTGGGCGAGATGCGTTGCTTGCGTGCGCTGGGGCAAAACAAGGCTTTGGTGGAAGCGGCATTGGATTTGTTGCGCAGCGACGGCGTTTCGGTGCAGGAAGCCGAAGAGGCCCGCTATTTTATAGCGGTTGCCGCCCCCGCTATCGGCGAGAATGATCTGGCCATGCAGCAATATGACATACTGAGCCGTTCCAAAAATCCCGATTATGCTTCCCGGGCCCGCTATATGATATTGGAACAGAGAGTAAAGGCCGGTTTTTACGATGAGGCGGAAAAACTGATATTCGATTATGTGAGTCAGGCTTCCATGAGTGAATATTATCTGGTGAAGACCTACCTGCTTTGGGCCGATATCTATTTTATGAAAGGCAACAACCTGCAGGCCAAGCAGACCTTGCAGAGTATCATCGACAACTATGAGGGCGAAGACCTCAAGGATTTGGCGCGGCAGAAGCTGGATATGATCATCCAAAGGGAAAACGTGGAACTGGAAAAGGAGCAGGAGTACCGTTCTTCCCGTTATTCGGATCAGGATGACATTATTTTGCCCGCCATGTAAAATGCAAAGGAGAGAGAGGATTATGAAACTACAACATATATTGCCTTGTGCGGTTTTAAGCGTGCTTGCGGGCGGCGGCCTGCGGGCGCAGGAGGTCTTGGAGAAAAAGGCGGATTATAACGAAAAGGTGTTGGTTACCGCACCGTATCAGCCTTCTTTGGGGGCTTTGATCAAGCCGGTCTTTACACCGCATACCTTGGATACGGTATTGGGAAAGATTCCTGTCGAATGCCAGATTATTTCCCGTCCGTTCGCCACTGCCTATCCGATAGAGAACATCAAGCCCGCCAAGATATTGGGTGAACCCATTCCCAAGTTGTTCAACAGCAGCGTCCGGGCCGGGGTCGGTCTGATGGGCCGGATGCCCTCGCCTTTGGGCGAACTCAATTTCAGTGTGGGCAGGAGCCGCAAATACGAGTTGGCGGTTTATTACCGCCATCAGTCGGCGTATGGTAACATCAAGGGGTACGACCGATTCAAAACCAACCACTCCCTCAACGAGGCCGATGTGTTGGGGCGTATCTTTGCCGACAAATTCATAACGAGTCTGGATATATCCTACGGACAGAAAGCCGTGAATTGCTTCGGTTATGGAAACGATGCCTTAAGTTTTGCCAGTGTGGTGGATGATGAATTCGACAATTACAAGGATCAATCCAGACGCTGGTATCAGAATGCGCGGGGAATCCTCAGCTTTGAAGACAATGCCACTGAAAGCACCGATTTGCGTTTCGATGCCAAGGTTGATTATAATCTGAACCTCACCAACTGGCGGTCGGCCGAAAACTCGGTTGTGGTGGAGGGCGGCGTATCGAAAGTGCTGTTGGAAAACCGACGTTCCGCCGATGTGCTGAGTCTTGGCGGTAGGGTCCGCTTCGAGGACAATACCTATCGGGACGGTTTACGGGACGGCCATTATGATATTAAGATTGTCGGAGATTTGGCCGATGACAACAGCATCGTTCAAGAATGGGTGCCGGGCAATGAACTGCGCAATGCCTATCATGTGGATTTTCGTCCGACCCTGTATTTCAAATATGATTTTGTGGAAATGGACGTGGCCGCCGCCTTCCATGTTTTTGGACAGGGTGCGGGCGACGGTGTGCAGAAATCAACCCGTTTTCAGTTCAATCCTGTTGTGGATTTGAAGTTGCATATCATCAACAAGATCCTTACTTTCTTCATAGGAACGGACGGCGGAGTGGAACGTAATACGGTAGAGGGGATTTCTGCTATAAATCCCTATCTGCACCCGCTTACATTCGGAAACCTGAAGTTTACGCGCGACAAATTCAATGCCTATGCGGGGCTGAGCGGCAATTTCAGCCGTCATATAGACTATCGTGTCAAGGTTTCAGCGCATTTTATGGAGGATGTGCTGAGCTTCGATTATTTCCGTTACACCTATATGGGCTATCAGGATTATTACGGTTACAACGATTTCCGGCCGGAATACAGCGGCAGGGTGTTTAACCTGCGTTTGCGCGGCGATCTGAATTTCCGTTGGGGGCGGCAGATTCTGGCCCATGTGGATGCCACCTATTCCCATTACGATAAAAGACTTTATTATTCTCCCGAATTCAAGGCCAATCTGTCTTTCCGATACAATATCGTGGACAAGGTGACGGTTTATACCCGCATGACGGGCTATACCAATATGTGGGCCAAAGACAGACGGGGAGAGGATGTTAGGCTCAAAGGTTGCTTCGATTGGAGCCTGGGGGCCGAATACCGCTTCATCAAACGTATGACCGTGTTTGTGGATCTGAACAATATCATCGCCCGGCGATATTACCGATGGTACGACTATCCCGCTTACCGCTTTAATTTTATGGCAGGGCTCAGTTTTGATTTTTAAGGACGGAGAAAGAACCGGCTATGGAAGTGATTCGGGGTATAGAAAACTGGAAGAAAGTGAACCGGCCCGTCGTTACGGTGGGGTCTTTCGATGGCGTGCATCTGGCGCACAAAGCCATTATCGGTTTGCTGAAGCATTATGCCGAACTATGCGGCGGTACCAGTGTGTTGATTACGTTTTCGCCGCATCCGCGGTTGGTGTTGCATGCGTATGATGCTTATGCCCGGAATTTCGGATTGCTTTCGTCGGATGAGGAAAAGACCGTCCTTTTGGAACGTGCCGGTTTGGATACCGTGGCTATTCTCGGGTTTGACGAGGCTTTTTCCAAGATGCCCTATGATGTGTTTATCGAGAAGATATTGGTGGAAACCATCGGCGTGAAGAAGATGGTGGTGGGATACAACCACAATTTCGGTTACGGCAGGGCCGGCAGCTACGAACAGATGTCGGAGTATGGTAAACGATACGGTTTTGAAGTGGACCGTTTCCCCGAGCAGATGGTGCATCGGCAACATATCAGTTCCACACATATCCGCAGTCTTCTGGAAGAAGGAAATGTAGCACAAGCCCATGACCTTTTGGGTTATGAATACGGGATCACGGGCATCTTCCGCAATGGCCTTTTCAATTCTGTCGACCCGCATAAGCTTTTGCCCGGCAAGGGGCATTACCTGGTAAAGGTGAAGAATAGGGAGAAACATAACTTTACCGTTTGCCGGATAGCCGACACCGTGACTTTTCCAGACCTGCATACCATAGAGGATGGAGAAACGGTAAGGATGAATTTTATCAAGAAACTGCATCTTTCGGGAGATAATTGATATGTTGGAAGAAAATTACCGGAGCATACTTTCCACCATTCCGCAAGGCGTGCGTTTGGTGGCCGTATCCAAATACAAGCCGGTTTCGGATATCGAACAGGTGTATCGGGTCGGGCAGCGCATATTCGGGGAAAACAAGGCGCAGGAAATGCGCGCCAAGCACGCGGTGTTGCCGTCCGATATAGAATGGCACTTTATCGGCCATCTGCAAACCAATAAAATCAAGTATATCGCTCCCTATGTAAGTCTTATCCACAGTATCGACAGTATGGATCTGCTCAGGGAAGTGAACAAGGCGGCGGCCAAATGCGGTAGGGTGATACCTTGCCTGCTGCAGTTTCATATCGCGCAGGAGCAGACCAAGTTCGGTCTGGATCCGGAAGAGGCAGGAAAGTTGCTTGATTCGCCGGAATTTCAAGGAATGGAAAACGTACGTATCGATGGGGTGATGGGGATGGGGGCATTTACGGAAAACAAAGACCAGGTACGCCAGGAATTCGCTTCTCTAC
>CAMWNM010000012.1 GCA_947175635.1 uncultured Bacteroidales bacterium
ATATTATATAACAATAAAATAAATAAAATGATGAAAAAACTGCTTCTATTTTTGACGGTAGCCCTGCTGTTGGCTTCTTGTACCCATGTGGAACAGATTATCCCCCGGGCCGTGAATACGGTCAACACCGTTTCGTTCAAAGACCTTAAGTTGGAAAGAAAGGACTATGAGGTGATGAACACCATTTCGGCCGAGGCCACGGTTAGTTTCAGCATAGGCTCTTTTGGGAATGTGTCAACGATAAGTGAGCAAGGTGGAGAATTCAGTATTGTAAGTCGTTACCAGAAAGCGAAAAAAGGACGCGATGCTTATTGGGACATCACTGTGGCGGGGGTTCCGAAGCTCGGCTATTTGTCTAATGACTATGAACTGCAAAGTGTCGAGACCAGAAACATGCTCCTCAGGCACCCCGAAGTGGTGGCGCGCCAGCTGGCTGTCTATCGGATTATCAATTTAGCCAAACAACAAGGAGCGGATGGCGTTATAGAGCCTCTCATTTCAACCAATGTGGCAGGTTCTGGAAAAACCACCGTTTTTCAAACCACGATAACCGCCAAGATGGTGAAAATAAAAACCGATAACTAATCATGAAAACACGTTCTCTTTTACTCCCGTTTGTTGCCGTCATGGCTTCAACGCTGCTTGCCTGCACCACGTCCCGGCGTACGCCCGTGCAGACGCCGTCTTCCTATACCCTTGATATGGCCTTGATCAAGAACGCCCCGTCCGACCGTTATGTGGATTTGGACTATGGCATCCGTCTTACGGTTAAGGATGCTCGTTCCGATATCCGTATTCTCACCAAGTACGATGCGTCGGCCATCACTCTGCCCACGGTTCATGTGCGTCCTGAACTGGTGTCGTTCGTGTCGGAAAGTACACGGAGGTATATGCGAACGATGGGCTTTAAGTTCGATGCCGATGTTTCTTCGGATTATATGATGACCTTGTCGATCAAGGAATATAACGTGGGGTACCTTTCCGGTATCGGTTGGTCGGCTACCGTACAGTTAAACGTGGAAGTGCATGACAGGAACCGGACTTTGGTGTATCCGAATGTGGTGGCGGTGGGCCGTTCCAATATAGGCGGCGGCGCAGGCGATGTTGCCGGTGGTGCGGCAAAAGCCTTGAATACCGCATATGCAACGGCATTGGAAGATATCGATTGGGATCGTATCGCCTATTTTCTCAAAAGATCGTCCCATCCGGAACAGGAAAAGAACAAGCAGGTAAGGGGAGACGGGAATACTGCGTTGGAACACCTTACGATTCACTGGGATGTGAATTCACGACCGCAGGGGGCCGATATTTCCTGGCGTATTATCTCTTCCACGCCGGAGGTGAAGAATCAGAACTACCGTTACCTGAACACCAGTCCGTACGAATCGACGGAAACATTTGATATCAAGGGCTTGACGTTCAATAATGCAGGTAATGTGCAGGTGGAGATAAAGTGTGAAAAATCAGGATATTACACTCAAAGCAAGCGTTTCAACTGCACCTCTGTTCTTGAAGAAAAGGAAATCAGCGCTTTCTTTCGGTTGGTTCCGGAAGAATAAAAAGACAATTAAGAGAAAAGGTGTCGGGACGGCGACAGGGTGGCCCTGCGTCTTCCCGATATCTGGTTCTGTAGTTTAAATTTCAATACAATACATCAAGATGAAATCCATTACCAAGTTTTTCCCTTTCATTGTTTTGTTTTTTTCCATAGCCTCCACGGCGAAGGTACAGGCATATACGCAAGACAGTACGGCTACCATCTATATCATGCGGCCAACTGTGATAGGGGCGGCGATGAAGATACCCGTTTCTATCAACGGGCAGGACGTAGGAAAGTTGGGGTCCTTGAAATATATCAAATATACGGTGCCGGCCGGAGCGGTGAGCGTGAAGGCAAAGATGGAGAATGCAGATGAAGTAGAGATACAGGCCGAAGCTGGAAAAATGTATTATGTGAAGATGGCAGTTGTTCCCGGTATAATAACGGTAAGGATTTCGCTTAAGGAGTTGACTTTTGAGGAAAGTGCGCCGATACTGAGCAAATGCAAGGAGCAAGGGGAAGGGAAGGCCAAAGACAAAAGCAAAAGAGTGAAGGAACCGAGATAGAGGGAGCGGTTATTTTACCCGCTCGGGATGCTGTTCGAGGAAAGAGGCCCAGTTGTTGGCCTTTTTCCTCGAACTTTTTTTGATGCCGGCTGCCGGTGCGGCTTTTATCATGCCGTCGAACTTGGAATGGATACCGTGGCAGATGGCGGCCGCCATGGCGTCTGTGGCATCCAGAAAACGGGGTTGCCCGGCCGCCGTACCCAGAATCCGCAATACCATCGCGCATACTTGTTCTTTGGAAGCGTTGCCGTTTCCGGTAAGCGACTGCTTGATTTTCAAAGGGGCGTATTCATGCACCTCCAGTCCTTTCGACATGGCCGCGGCGATAGCCACGCCCTGCGCCCGTCCCAATTTGATGAGAGACTGTACGTTTTTTCCGTAAAAGGGCGTTTCAATCGAGAGGCAGGAGGGCGAGAAGGCATCGATGATACGAATCACTTCCTCGTGTATCATCTCCAGGCGCACCAAGGGGTCTTCGGTTTTGATAAGGTTCAATACCCCCATCTCGATATAGGTGAATTTCTGACCTTTGGCGCGAATCAGCCCATAGCCCATAATACGGGTGCCGGGGTCTATGCCCAGGATGATCCTTTCGTCTGAAGCGGTATCCATATAAGGATTAGAGGATAAGCATGGCATCCCCGAAAGTAAGGAAGCGGTATTTCTTTTCGATGGCTTCCTGATAGGCTTTCATGATGAGATCGTAGCCGCCGAAAGCGCAGACCGACATGAACAGCGAGGAAAGCGGTGCATGGAAGTTGCTGATCATGCAGTTGGCAATGGTGAAGTCGTAAGGCGGGAAGATGAACTTGTTGGTCCATCCGTCGTAGGGTTTGAGCGTGCCGGCGAAAGATACCGAACTTTCGATCCCTTTCATTACCGAGGTGCCTACGGCGCATACTTTTTTACGGCCTTCGATAGCTTTGTTCACGATCTGGGCCGTATGTTCGGGAATAATCAGTTTTTCGGAATCCACGCGGTGTTTGGTCAGATCTTCCACGTCTATTTCCCTTACGTTCCCCAAACCGCAATGCAAGGTGAGGAAAGCGGTATTGATACCTTTTATCTCCATGCGTTTGAGCAGAGAACGGCTGAAATGCAATCCGGCGGTGGGGGCCATCACCGCCCCTTCCTTGGCGGCGAAAACGGTCTGATAGCGTTCTTCGTCTTCGGGCTCCACGTTCCTTACCTGCAAGATATGGTCGGGTACGGGCGTCTGCCCCAGTTTATACACCAAAGCCTTGAAGTTCTCGTAAGAACCGTCGTAGAGGAAGCGCAGGGTGCGGCCGCGGGAGGTGGTGTTGTCGATCACTTCGGCAACCAATTCATCGTTGTCGCCGAAATAGAGTTTGTTGCCGATACGGATTTTACGGGCGGGATCCACATATACATCCCACAGGAGGGATTCCCGGTTGAGTTCCCGCAGGAGGAAAACGGTAATCATGGCACCGGTCTTCTCTTTCTCGCCTGAAAGGCGGGCGGGGAAAACGCGGGTGTCGTTCATGATGAAAACATCGTCTTCGTCAAAATATTTCAGGATGTCTTTGAAAACTTTGTGTTCGATTTTCTGCTTTTTCCTATCCACCACCATCAACTTGCAATCATCCCGGTCCGGAGTGGGATGGGTGGCTATCAGGTCGGCGGGCAGCTGGTAGTTGAATTGCGACAGTTTCATTGACAAAGACCAATAAATTTTTGACTAATCCGTTAACAAGAAAGAAGATATGGTCTGCTTTCTTGCCCTATAAAGGAGCGCAAAGATATTGAAAAATAATAAGAAAGTCAAGGCTTGGGCGGCAGAAAGGCTTCCACGGGGCGTGCGTCCTTTACATCGAAATCGCCGATCCGGGTACGTCGCAAGGCCGACAGATACGCGCCGCAGCCCAGCGATGCACCGAAGTCCCTTGCTATGGAGCGGATGTAGGTGCCTTTGCTGCAGACAATGCGGAAATCCACTTCGGGAAGTGCGATCCGGCTTAGATCAAAGGTGTGGATATGGACGTTTTTGGCGGTCATTTCCACTTCTTTGTCGGCCCGGGCGTATTGATAGGCCCGTTTGCCGTTTATCTTCACGGCCGAAAATACGGGGGGAATTTGTTTGATCGGGCCTGTGAGACGGCGGGCGGCCTCTTCCAACAGGGCAGGCGTGAGATGCCTGTACTCGCCGCCGTATTCCACTTCGCACTCCAAGTCGTAACTTTTGGTAACGGAACCCAATACGAAAGTGCCGGTGTATTCTTTCTGCCGGGCTTGAAATTCTTCGATGCGTTTGGTAAAACTTCCCGTACAGATAATCAGAAGTCCGCTGGCCAAGGGGTCGAGCGTGCCGGCATGACCGGTTTTCACCTTTCTTCCCACCTCCCGATGCGCCCAGTTCCGCACGCGGCTTACCACATTGAACGAAGTCCATCCGATGGGTTTGTCCACAAGAATCACTTCCCCTTTCTCCAGAGGATGGCGGTCTTCGGGCTTTATTTCAGGTTGCTGTTTCAAGGCAGGGCACCGCTTTACCGGCCGGATTTTAGTTCGGCCAGTTCTTTTTCCACTTGGGCAAGGCGTTCCACGATGGCATCGAGGTTCTTGAAATGAACGCAGGAACGTCTGAACACGGCCGGATCCAAAGGAGGGGCGCCGATAAGCACGGCGTTTTCCTTGCGGATCGAGCCGGGTACGCCTGTCTGTGCGGCCAGCGTTACGCCGTTGGCGATAGTGCTGTGGCCGGCTACGCCGACCTGTCCGCCGAACATACAGTTTTCGCCGATTTTGGTAGAGCCGGCTACGCCAGCCTGCGAGGCCATCACCGTGTTTTTGCCCACCACCACGTTGTGGCCGATTTGAATCAGGTTGTCGAGTTTAACGCCCTCCCTGATGATGGTGGAGCCCATCGTGGCTTTATCCACGCAGGTGTTGGCGCCTATCTCCACATTGTCTTCCAGAATCACGTTGCCGATTTGCGGAATCTTCTCGTAACTGCCGTTGTTGGGGGCAAATCCGAATCCGTCGGCACCGATTACCGCGCCGGCTTGCAGGATACAGCCTTTTCCGATGCGGGTATGGGGATAAATCTTCACGCCGGGATAGATGAGGCAGTTCTCTTTCATCTCCACCTGGTTTCCCACGTAGCATTGCGGATAGATCTTGCAACCGTCGCCTATCTGGGCGCCTGCATCGATTACGCTGAAAGCACCGATATAGACGTCTTTGCCGATTTTGGCATCGGGCGCGATGAAGGCCAGATCGGAAATGCCGGGTTTGGGCGTGGTGTATTCGTTGTAGAAAGCCAGCAGCCGGGCAAAGGCTTCGTAGGAATTGGCTACGCGGATAAGCGTGGCCGGAACGGGGTGCTCGGCTACGAAGTCCTGGTTTACGATAACGGCCGTGGCCTTGGTTTCATAGATATAAGGCGTGTATTTGGGATTGGCCAGAAAGGTGAGGCCGCCTTCATGACCGTCTTCGATTTTACACAAAGTGTGGATAGGGGAGGCAGGATCGCCGCCTTCCACGGTTCCGCCTATGATTTCGGCGATTTTCGAGATGGAGAAACTCAACATGGATCAATCCTTTTTCTTAAAACAGGGACAAAGGTATATTTTTTTGAGGTATATTGTGTAGAAGTCTGTCGTCATATGCCTTCACGGGCGGAACCTGTGCCCGTAAAGGTATATCTTTTTGAGGTATGTTGTGTAGAAGTCTGTCCTCATATGCCTTCACGGGCGGTACCTTTGCCCGTAAAGGTATATCTTTTTGAGGTATATTGTGTAGAAGTCTGTCGTCATATGCCTTCACGGGCGTCCGTTGCCGGCAGGGAAAGGCTCAGTGCCGGAGGGTCAGCGCCAAGGCATAGAGTTTGATTTGCTTGAGCATGGCGTTGAGGCCGTTGGATCGGGAGGGAGAGAGGTGCTCTTTCAGGCCGATCTTGTCGAGGAAGTCGATGGGGGCGGCAACGATATCCTGCGGGGTTTCGCCCGAGAAAACGTAGATTAACAGGGCGGCGAGACCTTTGGTGATCACCGCGTCGGAATCGGCTTTGTAATAAACCTTCCCCTCTTGCAGTTCGGCCTTTATCCAAACGCGGGATTGGCACCCTTTTATCAGAAAGGATTCTGTTTTCTCGCTGTCGGGCAAAAGCGGGCAGGATTTGCCTTTCTCAATCAAGAGGTTGTAGCGGTCCATCCATTCGGAGAGGGCGGAAAATTCGGTGATGATTTGCTGTTGCTTTTCTAAAAGGTTCATCTCTTGTGCTTTTTGGAAACTTTAGTAGCCGTATTTTGTCTTCCAAAGGTTGCGCAGCCGCAGCCGCATTTCGTTTTCCTTGGGGTTTTCGCCGGGAGCGTAAAAAACGGTGCCGCTGAGGGCATCGGGCAGAAACTCCTGTTCGGCAAAATTGCCGGCAAAGTCGTGGGCATAGCGGTAGCCGTCGTGATAGCCGAGGTCTTTCATCAACCGGGTGGGCGCGTTGCGAAGATGCAGGGGTACGGGTAGGTCGCCTGTTTTCTTGATGGCGGCCAAGGCTTCGTCGATGGCCAGGTAAGAGGCGTTGCTTTTGGGCGAGCAGGCCAGGTAAACGGCGGTCTGGCTCAGGGTTATTCTGCATTCGGGATAGCCTATCTTATGCACCGTGTCGAAACATGCGTTGGCCAATAAGAGCGCATTGGGATTGGCGTTGCCTATATCTTCCGAGGCCAGGATGACTAGGCGGCGGGCAATGAACTTCACATCTTCGCCGGCGGCCAGCATGCGGGCCAGATAGTACACGGCCGCGTTGGGGTCGCTGCCCCGTATGGATTTGATAAAGGCCGAAATGATATCGTAGTGATTTTCTCCGTCTTTATCGTAGGTGGCCAAATTTTGTTGGATAAGGCCGGTAACCAAGGCATCGGTGATGGTGAGCGGGTCGGGACGGAGCTGATTGCCGGCCTTGCCGAGGCTTTCGTTCACCACCAGTTCGAGGGCGTTGAGAAGCTTGCGTCCGTCGCCGCCCGAAATCCGTTTGAGGGCGTTGCTTTCCTGAATCCGGATGTTGAGCCGGTACCGGGCCTCGATATGGCTGGCCGCCCGGTTGATGAGCGTATCCAGTTCTTCCGACGAAAGCGGTTGCAGCACATACACCTGGCAACGGGAAAGCAGAGGGGAAATCACCTCGAAAGAGGGATTCTCCGTGGTGGCGCCGATAAAGGTGATGGTTCCTTTCTCCACCGCGCCCAACAGCGAATCCTGCTGGGATTTGCTGAAACGGTGTATTTCATCGATAAAAAGGATGGGGCGTTGGGGAATGGCTGGCGGAGCCGGCGCTTCTTCATCGGCGAACAGACCTTCGTCCAAAACGGATTTCGGATTTTGGGGCTGCTGCATGGCCTCGGCTTTTTCAAGCACGGCCCGCACGTCTTTGACACCGGCCAATACGGCGCTCAGCGTAAAGAAAGGGCGGTTCAGATAACGGGAAATCAGATAGGCGAGGGTAGTCTTCCCCACACCGGGCGGCCCCCAGAGAATCATCGAGGGCAGGTTGCCCGACAGGATGGCTTTTTCCAATACGGCATCCTTGCCCATCAGGTGGGTCTGTCCGATATACTCTTCAAGGCGTTGCGGACGCAACTGTTCGGCCAAGGGCGGATTCATGCGGAAATCAGGAATACGGTGTTTTTCTTTTGCAGCGCGGCCGGTGCTTTTTTCCAATCCGCCACGGTTTTGGTAACGATAAACTCATCGGGCAGGGTGATATTGCATGCCACGCACAGACGGGTGGAGGGGCGGCAGCTTGCCAGCAGGCTTTCAAACATCTGCTGGCTGCGGTAGGGGGTTTCGATGAAAAGTTGGGTCTGTCCGCTTTTAAGCGCGCGGCTCTCAAGTTCCTGAATACGGTTCTGGCGGTCTTTGGGCGTTACGGGCAGATAACCGGAAAAAGCGAAGTTCTGTCCGTTGAAACCCGAAGCCATCAAGGCCATAAACAGGGAGGATGGGCCACTGAGGGGCACTACCTGAATACCTTTACGGTGCGCCCATTCCACGGCCAAGGCACCGGGATCGGCCACGCAGGGCAGACCGGCTTCGGAAAGCACGCCCATGTCTTGTCTGGCAAGCCGACGGGCATCCACCCCTTGCTTTTCCAGTACATTCTCAAGGCAGGAATCGGCGGTGTGTTCGCTCAGTTCGATAAAGAGCACTTCTTCAAAAGAAGCCTTGAAACCAACTTTGCGCAGAAAACGCCGCGCCGAACGAAGGTCTTCCACAAAAAACACGCGCAAGTTTCCGATGCGTTCCGGGTAGATACCCGGCAATACATCCCAAGGAGAAGTCTCTCCCAGGCAGGTGGGCAACAGAAAGAGGCGAACCGCGGCCATGGCGGGTTCAGCTTTTGATTTTCTTATCCAGTTCGTCAACCATCGATTTAAACGACTTGTCGGTTTCAATCAGGTTGTTGATGGTTTTGCAGGCATGCAATACCGTGGCATGGTCTCTTTTGCCGCATTGGGTACCGATAGAGGCGAGGGAGGCTTTGGTATGCTTTTTGGCGAAGAACATGGCCAATTGACGGGCAATCACGATCTCACGGCGGCGGGTGTTGGAATGAATCTTTTCCACCGGGAGTTCAAAGTGGTCGCAGATCACCTTCTGGATATAATCGATGGAGATTTCCTTTACCGAATTGTGTACGATTTGGTCAATCATCTTGCGGGCAAGTTCCATCGTGATTGTTTTCTTGTTGAGGATGGATTGGGCTAAAAGCGAGTTGAGGACGCCTTCCATTTCGCGTACGTTGGTGGAAATGCTGTAGGCGATGTATTCGATAACATCCTGCGGCATTTCCACGCCGTTGGCGTGAATCTTCTTTTTGAGGATGGCGATGCGGGTTTCCACATCGGGTACCTGCAAATCGGCCGCCAAACCCCATTTGAAGCGGGACAGCAGACGCTGTTCGATACCCAGAAGCTCTACCGGCGGTTTGTCGGAGGAAATCACCAACTGTTTTCCACTTTGATGCAGGTGGTTGAATATCTGGAAGAACGCGTCTTGCGTCTTGTCTTTCTTGGCCAATTTGTGAATGTCGTCAATCAACAGAACATCGATCAGTTGGTAGAAGTGCGTGAAGTCGTTGGTTGTGTTGTTGCGGCAGGCGTCGATGAATTGCTGGGTAAAGAGTTCGGCCGACACATATAATACGGTAAGGTCGGGATGGTTCATTTTGGTCTGCAATCCGATGGCGTTCATCAGGTGCGTCTTGCCCAATCCGATGGGGCTGTGCAGGAACAAGGGATTAAACGCCGTCTTGCCCGGATTCTCGGCGATGGCGTAGCCGGCCGAACGTGCCAGACGGTTGCAGTCGCCTTCGATAAAATTGTCGAACGAATAGTTTTCGTTGAGCTGGGAGTTTATCTTTATCTTTTTCAAACCGGGAATGATGAACGGGTCCGGCAGATGGTCTTTGGGAGGTACGGGCATGGCGGTGGGTTGGTTTCGGGTTTCCTGTTTGTATCCGCTTTGGGCGGTAACGGTATAGGGATTGGTGGTATCCATCACAACGGAATATTCCAATCTGCCTTCCGGCCCCAAAACACGGCGGATAGTGGAACGGAGCAAATCCACATAGTGTTCTTCAAGCCATTCGCAAAAAAACGGGCTGGGAACTTGGATTGTCAGCGTGTGGTCTTCGAGTTTTACCGGCTTAATCGGGGCAAACCAAGTGCGGTAATGCGCCGAGTCGCCTAAATTGTCCCGGAAAATCCTAAGACAATCTTCCCATATAAGTGTATGTTTGTGTTCCATCGTAATCGTTAAAATATAGGGGTGAAACCCTGTTGATAAGTTGAGTTATCAACTATCGAAAGGGGGCGTTCTCGCATTGCAAAAATGAGGATAAAAAAACTAAAAAAAAAGTCTGCGGGCTCTTGTTTTTTTGAAAAGAAAGATTAAAGTAGAGTTGCCCTGCCGCCTTTGGATGCAGGGGTTTTCAAAGATAATCTTTGTATTGTGATTTCGGAGTGAAGTTTTACGGGGGATGTCTTTTTTTTATCAGACAAGCGGCATGAGGGGGAAGAGGTTCAAGAACAATGTCCGGAAAAATCCCGAAATAAGAACTTATGAAATGTTGATAAAAAGTTGGTCCGCTCGGATCTTTCCTCGCCGCGGGAGTCTTCCTGCGCCGGCGGAGGCGGGAAATTGCACAAAAGTCGTACCTTAGCAGACAGCGGAACCGTCGGCGAAGGTACATGCGATCGGCGACGGGCCTGCGGAAGGTTGGGCATGATGTGCCTTATAATATGGAAAATAAAGATTTATGTTTTCTTACGATACGTCTATAAGAATCTGCTATGCGGATGTGGATCAAATGGGTTTTGTTTATTACGGCAACTATCTGAAATTTTATGAGATAGCCCGAGGGGAATCCATGCGTGCATTGGGTATGTCCTATCGGAGCATGGAAGAGAGCGGCGTGATGATGCCTGTGGTGAAAGCGGAACTGAACTATAAGAAGCCCGCCCATTACGATGATCTGATAACGGTTCGTACGTTTGTGAAAGAACTGCCGCAAGGGGCGAGAATGGACTTTTATTACGAGGTATACAATCAAGAAGGCCAACTGCTCAACCATGGGTTTTCGCAATTGGCCTTCGTAAAGAAAGACAGCGGAATGCCTTGCCGCTGTCCTGGGTATCTGTCAGAGTTGTTAAAGCCCTACTTCGCGTAATTCACCGCCCGCGTTTCGCGGATCACGGTAATCTTTATCTGACCGGGATAGGTCATTTCTTCTTGAATCTTCTTAGACAGATCCAGCGACAGCTGACAGGCCTGGTCGTCGGTAACCTTGTCGGCTCCCACGATAACGCGCAGTTCGCGGCCGGCCTGGATGGCGTAGGTCTTTATCACACCCGGATAGGAGAGCGCCAGCGATTCAAGATTGTTGAGACGGTTGATATAGGCTTCCACCACTTCCCTGCGGGCACCGGGCCGTGCGCCCGAGATGGCGTCGCACACTTGCACGATAGGCGAGATAAGGTTGGTCATCTCGATTTCATCGTGGTGGGCCCCGATGGCGTTGCAGACTTCGGGACTTTCCTTGTAGCGCTCGGCTAACTTCATCCCCAGAATGGCGTGCGGAAGTTCGGGTTCGTTGTCGGGCACCTTGCCGATGTCATGCAAAAGGCCGGCGCGTTTGGCGATTTTGGGATTCAGCCCCAGTTCGGACGCCATGGTGGCGCAAAGGTTGGCCGTTTCCCGGGCATGTTGCAAAAGGTTCTGTCCGTAGGAAGAACGGTATTTCATCTTCCCGATCATACGGGTAAGTTCGTTGCTCATGTTCAGGATTCCCAAATCGATGCAGGTGCGTTTGCCCGTTTCCATTATTTCCTGTTCGATTTGCTTCTGGGTTTTGGTTACCACCTCTTCGATGCGGGCCGGGTGGATGCGGCCGTCGGTAACCAATTTGTGCAGCGACAGGCGGGCGATTTCGCGGCGCACGGGGTCGAAGCCCGAGAGAATGATGGCGTCGGGCGAGTCGTCGATAATGATTTCCACCCCCGTGAGGGCTTCCAAGGCACGGATATTGCGGCCTTCACGCCCGATGATACGGCCCTTGATTTCTTCATTTTCAAGGTTGAATACCGATACGGTGTTCTCGATGGCATGTTCGGTGGCGGTGCGCTGGATGGTTTCGATAACGATTTTCTGCGCTTCCTTGTTGGCCGTGAGTTTGGCTTCGTTCACCACATCCTTGATCTGGCTCAGGGCCTCGGATTTGGCTTCGTCTTTCAGCGATTCGATAAGCTGGGCCTTGGCTTCGTCGGCCGAAAGGCCGGCCACAGTTTCAAGCTGGCGGATATGCTGGGCGTGGCTCTTTTCGAGTTCCGCCTGCTTCTTGCCTACCACCTGCAACTGGGTGTTGAGGTTTTCTTTCAGTACCGAAAGCTCGTTGTTCTTGCGTTGCAGCTCTTCCAAGCGACGGTTGACTTCGGTTTCTTTTTGTTTAATTCTGTTTTCGTTACGAGCTAAATTGCCGTTTCTTTCCTGTACGTTCTTTTCGTACTCGGCTTTCATCTGCAAAAACTTTTCCTTGGCTTGGAGAAGTTTTTCCTTCTTGATGATTTCTCCCTGGTTTTCGGCTTCAGCGAGAATCTTTTTCTGTCTTTTCCGCAGTACAACCGCATTCACGGTGGCCCACGCTCCTGCACCTACCGCGAATGCGGCGATGAGAAAGAGAATGTTGAGATCCATTTCTTTTGAGTTTATAAAGGTTTAGGAGCATATCAAAGCAGAGGAGTCCGGCATTGGGATAAAGCCGGGAAAAACCGCAGACCCTATAGAGTTAAAGAAAACTCCTACTCTATCATTTATGGGGCAGCCCTTTCTTTCAGGTTTCTTACGTCTCCAAAGGAGATTCCCGAAGGAATTCAAAGCCTACCATCCCGAACCGGAACCCCAACCCCAAAGTTTAAAATGTTGAGTTTTCAAACTGTATGGCGGGTCGTGCGGTTTTTCCTGCTAAATGGAAAGCGTTCTGTCTATCTGTTGCAGTTTACCTGCCAAATCGCGATCCCTGAAACGCAAACCTCTTTCGTTTTTGAGCGAGTTGAGCGTATATTGCAACGCCACCATCGACAACAAATCCTGGTTGTCTTTGAAAGCGTAGTTCTGTGCGTAGCTCCGTAGCCCTTCGTTTATTTTCCGGGCGGCCTCCCTGATGAGGGGTTCGTCTTCCGGATTCACCATCAACTTATACGGTCTCTCACAGATATTCACCGTAATCGGAATCTCGTTCATTCTAATGGTCCAAAAGCATCAGGCAACGGTCTATCTCCTTCACCAATCCGTCTATCACCGCCATCGCTTTTTGCGTTTCCTGCTTTCCGTTGGTGCGGCCCAAACTGCCGCTTACTTTTAATATGCTGTTTTTGTTTTCTAATTCTTTTATCTTGCTTTTGTGCAAGTTGAGCGATGTTTCCGTTTCCTGCAATTTGCTTTTGAGCAATCTGTTTTCAAGTTCAAGCTGCGACAACCTGTCGGCCACATCGCGTGCTTTCCGCTCGATTTCAGAAACCAGAATAGCTAAATCGTCCACAACAAAAACTGCTCAGGAGCGCAAATATACATTAAAGAAAGCGATAAAACAAACCCCGGGCGGAGATGGCTCAGCAGGCGTGCAGAATGCGGAAGATGAATTCTTCCGAAAGGTCTTCGGGCGAAAGATTGGCATCCATACCCTTTGACTTGAGGTCGTATTCTTTGATGAGGTGCAGGATACGGGCGGTTTCGGGATAGGAATAGCGGCGCGCGCCCGCCTCGTACTGTCCGATGAAATAGGGGGCCAGGCCGAGAACGGCAGGCCATTCCTGAGCAGGTATGCCTTTGCGTTGAAGGGCATGCAGCTGCAGGAGACGGGCAAAGAGCCGGTAGAGTTGCACCAACACCATCTGCGGCGGCATGTTCTTGAGATTGGAACGGAGATAGTTCACGATTTTCCGGCATTGCACGCTGTTGCGTTCCAAAACGGCCTTTTCGAGCGTGAACACATTGTATTCCTTGTTGATGCCGATATAGCGTTCAATGGCTTCTTCCGTTATTTCGGCACCCTTGGGCAGGTTGACGAAGAGTTTCTGGAGTTCGTTGGCCACGATATTGAGGTTTCCGCCCAGCGATTCCCCAATCATCGCCAAGGCGGAATTTTGAATCGTGTACCCGTTTTCTTTGATATGGGTGGCGATCCAAGGCGCAAAATCCTTGTCTTTGAGCGGGGCGGATTCAAAACTCACGCCCACTTTGTCGATCAATTTGAAGATCGATTTGCGTTTGTCTATCTTTTTGTGTTTATGGCTGAGAACAAGCACGGTGCTGGCAACGGGCTTCTGGAGGTAACTTTCAAGGGCTTCCCAACGGTCTATGGCTTGCGCTTCCTTGATGATAATCAGTTGCACGGGCGCCATGACGGGAAATCGTTTGCAGTTGGCTATCACGCCCGGCAGTCCGTTTTCTTTGTCTTTACCCTTGAGATCGAGACCGAAATACACGCTGAAATCGAATTCTTTCTGCATATCGTCCAGCACCTCATTCTCAAAAATCGCTTCGAGCCGGTCTATATAATAGTCTTCTTCGCCCCAAAGGAGATACACGGGCGAGAAAGAACCGGACCTGATTTGTTTGACTATGTCGTTGTATTTGAGCGCGGGCATGGTTTAGAAGTGCAGGTGTTTTACGGTTATGCCGTTGTTTATCAATTGATAGACGGTGTCTATGCCGATATCGAAATGCCGTTGGGTAAAGGCCTGGCTCACGAGCCGGTCGCTGCTTTCGGTTTTGATTCCTTCGGGTGTCATAGGTTGGTCGGATACCAGAAGGAGCGCTCCGGTGGGGATGCGGTTGGCGAAACCGGTAATAAAGAGAGTGGCCGTTTCCATATCCACCCCCAGACAGCGGGTCTTGCGCAGGTAGTCTTTGAACTTTTCGTCGTATTCCCATACCCGGCGGTTGGTGGTGTAGATGGTGCCTGTCCAGTAGTCGGTATGGGCGTCGCGGATGGCCGTGGAGGCGGCTTTTTGCAGGTTGAATGCCGGCAGAGCGGGTATTTCAGGCGGAAAATAGTCGTTGGAGGTGCCTTCGCCCCGTATGGCGCCGATGGGCAGGATGAGATCGCCCAGTTCGCATTTGCGGGTGCCGCCGCACTTGCCCAGAAACAATACGGATTCGGGCGATATGGAACTGAGCAGATCCATGATGGTGGCTGCGTTGGGGCTTCCCATGCCGAAGTTGATGATCGTGATGTCTTTGGTGGTGGCGCACTGCATGGGGCGGTCTTTGCCCGATACGGGTACGTTGAACCGTTCCGAAAACTTATTCAGGTATTCACCGAAATTCACCAGGATGATATGCTTGGCAAATTGTTCGAGCGGCAGTCCGGTGTAGCGGGACAACCAGTTTTGGGCTATTTCCTGTTTGGTTTTCATCAATTTGGCTTTATGCGGTGTTAGACAATGCCTATGCCCTGCCGTATGATTTCTATTTCGCTTCGGGTGCAGTCCAGTATCGTGGAGTATTGTACATTGCCGATCCCCCCGTCTATCACCAGATCCACCTGCTTTCCAAAGCGTTCATGAATGTATTCGGGATCGGTGAGGTATTCGGCCTGATGGTCGTCTCCGTCGAGGGAAGTGTTGAGCAGGGGTTCGCCCAGGGCATCCACGATCTGACGTACTACGGGATGGTCGGGAATCCGGATGCCGATGGTTTTCTTTTTCCCCTGAAACAGTTTGGGTACTTCGTTGTTGGCCTCCAGAATAAAGGTGAAAGGCCCCGGGACATGGGCTTTCATAAAGCGGAAAAGCGGGTCGGAAATCGGACGGGCGTAGCGGGAGAGCACGCTGAGGTCAGGGCAAAGCAAGGTGTAGTGCAGGTCGTCTTTCCGTTTGTATTTGATCTGGGCGAGCCGGTTCAGGCTACGGATATTGGAAAGCCCCGTCCCCATCCCGTAAATGGTGTCGGTGGGGTAGATGATGATGCCTCCGTGCCGGATACATTGCACGATATGGTCGATTTGCCGGCCATGCAGTGTCTGGTTGTAGGTTTTCAGTATCATCGTATAAGAACCGGACTACGGACGCGGTGAGTTATAGGGTATAAAAAAGGGTAAGCTCCTTACATCGCACCGCTACAACCTTCGTACCCTTGCTGCCTTCCGGCCCTGGGGGAGTGGAAAGGAGCTGGTCGTGTAAGACTTACCCGAGGGCAAAGATACACTTTTTTCGGGAAATCCGGCATGCGGGCCCTGCCGGATCGTTTTGAGGCCGGAGATGGGGACGGGATTGCTTGGAATGCTTACTTTTGCATTCCTCATTTCATGTCGGACAGGATGCGTTCCGGACGGTATCCGGCATGATGTAAAATATTGTTGTTATGGATATATCGGTGGTTGTACCCCTCTTCAATGAAGAAGAATCCTTGCCTGAGTTGTGTGCGTGGATAGAGCGGGTGATGGATGCGAATGGCTTTTCCTACGAAATACTTTTGGTGGACGACGGAAGCAAGGATGGCTCATGGGCGGAGGTGCGCCGTCTGCGCCGGCAGAACGAGCGGATAAAAGGTATCCGTTTCCGCCGCAACTACGGCAAGTCGGCCGCCTTGCAGACGGGCTTCGAAGCGGCTGAGGGCAAGGTGGTGATCACCATGGATGCCGATATGCAGGACAGCCCCGATGAAATACCGGAACTCTACAGGATGATAACCGAAGAAGGTTATGATGTGGTGTCGGGCTGGAAAAAGAAACGTTACGACCCGCTTTCCAAAACCTTACCCACCAAATTGTTCAACTGGGCGGTGCGGAAAATGTCGAAAATACATCTTCACGATTTCAACTGCGGCCTGAAAGCTTATCGGCTTGAAGTGGTGAAAAGCATCGAGGTGTATGGAGAGATGCACCGTTTCATTCCGGTTATCGCCAAATGGGCGGGTTTCGGGGTGATAGGAGAAAAAGCCGTGCAGCACAGGGCGCGTAAGTACGGCACGACCAAATTCGGTATGAACCGCTTTGTAAACGGTTTTCTGGATTTGCTTTCCCTCAGTTTCGTGGGGCGTTTTTCCAAAAAGCCGATGCACTTTTTCGGCAGTTTCGGGCTTTTGCTGTTCATCATAGGTTTTCTGTCGGCAGTTTGGTTGGGTGCGCAAAAGCTTTATTGCCTCCGCCACGGCATCACGGCTCCCTTGGTAACAGCCTCTCCTTATTTCTATATCTGTCTGGTGTGTATGCTGATGGGCCTGCAGTTGTTTCTGGCCGGATATCTGGCCGAACTCGTGGGGAGAAACTCGCCCACCCGCAACACCTATCTGATTGCGGAAAAATTGATTTAAGTACCTCTGTAAAATACTTCTGTGATGCGGAAATACTGCTTGTTCCTTTTCTTGCTTTGCATGATGTCGCGGGCTTATGCCGCCGTGGCTGTTCCCGATACCAATAAAACGGATGCCAAAGGCAGAAAGCAGGGACTTTGGGTCAGGAAGCCCGAACCGCACAAGTTGGGTTATACGGGATATTTTAAGGACGATATGCCGCAGGGCCGGTTCGTGTATGTGAACACGGGCGATACGGTGGTGGCGGAAGCGGTGTATTTCAGGGGCGGTTATGCGAGCTACAACCGGTTTTTCTATCCCGATGGCGGTTTGATGGCCGAAGGTTATTATCTGGATAAGCAAAAAGACAGTGTCTGGAAGATGTATGCACCGGATGGCCGGCTTATCAGGGAAGAATGTTTTGCCAACGGGCATCTGCACGGCGAGAGGGTGCTGTACGATAGGAAAGGCGGCGTTGCCGAACGGCAGCATTGGTTTCGCGGCTTACGCAACGGTGCATGGTTTATTCACGATGAACAGGGGTATCAGCTCTGCACCTACAAGCTTAACCTCTCCCACGGGGATTACAAGGTTTTTTATCCCGACAGCACCCGCTTTATCGAAGGGAACTACAACGAAGGCCTGAAGCAGGGGAAATGGTCTTTTTATCTGCCCTCGGGCACTCTTTACAAAGAAGATACCTATAAAGACAACCTTTTGGTAAACAGGATTCTTTATCTCAAGATTCAGGGGGAACTGCGCCCTGTCCGTACCGATACCGTTCCCTTGGTGATGATGTATCCTCAGGGCGGCCGGGCCGAATTGCTGTCCGCTTCGGGAAAACGCTGGGTATGCGATGAAAAGTTCGAGACCGTTTGCGGCATCCTCGATATGGATTTTTACTTCTACGCGAATAAAAACACCCTGGTGGCGTTTGCGGCTTTGGATACGGAAGCATTGCCGGCTTTATTGCGGGAGGCCGAAGCGGCCGCACCTGTCGAAGAAAAAAGGGACGGAGAAAAAGACGCTTCCCTGCAATTGGGGCAGAATGCCGCGGTGGTACCTTTGCAGCTTCCTTTGCGCATCCGGACGCCTTTTCCTGTTTATGTGGATGCCAATGGCTTGGATATATTGCGCAACAATCTGCAAAACATGGAGGTAGAAGCCGAATAAACGTTCCGGCAAGAGGGCTGCGACAAGGATTTGCAAGATTAAAAAAAAGTACGTACTTTTGTGGCCCTCTGAACCAGCCTGAGTGGCGGAATAGGTAGACGCGTTGGTCTCAAACACCAATGAGGTAAAACTCGTATCGGTTCGATTCCGATCTCAGGTACAGGACAAGCCCTTCGACAATAAAAGTCGAGGGGCTTTTTATTTATGGTTTTGGGAAATTAAGGTTTGGCCGCTATCCTTTCAGGGGCGTTTCTCCCGAAAGTCTGCCTTTTATTTTGCAGGCCACCGTACAAACGGCCGCGAAGCCGAGCAGGGATGCCGCAACCCAAAGAAAGCCGGGTGTATGTTCGAGATTTTGCGGATCGAAGGAGATGCGCCCGTTGAAATACAGGAAGTGAAGCAGGGATAGGATGCCGTTGTTGAGGGTGTGGACAAGCACCGGCACCCAGATCGTACCCGACCAAACGTATAGATAGCCCAATAGCGCGCCCAGCAACAAACGGGGAAAGAAACCGAACAGGTCGAGATGGAAAAGGCTGAAGATAACCGCCGTTGTCCATACGGCCGCATGACGGTTGCCGATCCATTCGCCCAAAAGATTCTGGAGACCGCCCCGGAAGAAAAATTCTTCGCATAGGCCGGCGCCGGCCGCCACCACAAGCAGGGAGCAGACAAAAAGCCCCGGGCTTTTTACTTGAAGCAGTTGCAGGCTGATTTGTTCGGATTGGGCGGTCTTGTTGCGGAAATAGGCTTCAAGACCGCTCCACGACTGGGGAAAATGCCATGCCGCGTTCCATTCCTGAACGGCGGAGATAAACGGACAGAGCAACAAGTAAGCCGCTATGGCCAACAGCACCGGCAGCCAGGAAATGCCTTTGCGCCATTGCAGATAGTCCGTATGGGCGGCTTGTTTCATGCGTGCCAGCCAAAAGGCGGGCAGCAAGAATCCGCCCAGTATCGAGAAACTTTGTACCAGAAGGAGGGAGGGCGTTTGGTAAAAAGCTTCCGCGCCGAAAATCAAAATGGAGAGCAAACCGCCTATGTTGGCGCTTACAATGAGGCTTCCTGCGCTGAAAAGGGCAAAGCAGAGGAACTGCACCCATAGGGGAAACCGGTAAAAAGCATCGCGTATTTTCATGAAAGTAAGTTAAGGCAGGCTTTTCGGGGCGGCCTGATGCGGGCAAATATAAGTGGAAAATCCGTAAATTCGCAACTTAGGTCTAAAAAGGAAGGCAGCGATGAGGATTAAGAAAACAGGGATTTTATGGGGTTTGGTCTGCTTGTTGACAGCAAGCGTTTACGGGCAGGGCATCGAAGTGGGCAAGTGGCGCATGCATGTGGCGCCTACGGAAATCTTGCAGATGGCGCAACGGGGAGCGGAAGTGTTCGGAGTCATGGAGAAGGAGTTGGTGTATGTGGATACCCGCGACAATGTGCTGTATGAAATGAACCGGACCCATGGGTTGAGCGGAGTGGGGATCTCAAGTGTGGCATACAACGAAACACAGGATGTTTTGGTGGTGGGTTACGGCGACGGTTTGATAGACCTTGTGTCGGGCTATAACGAAGTGTTTTCCATTGCCGACATCCGCGATAAGAATCTCGGTGTGGGCAAGAACATATACCGCATCGTAACCGAGGGAAGATACGCCTATCTGGCCACACAGTTCGGCTTGGTGGTGGTGGATGTGCGCAAGGAAGAGATCAAGGAAACCTACTTCATAGGAGAAAACAACACCTATGTGCCGGTTTATACGGTTGCATTGGACAAAGACTATATCTACGCCGCCACTTCGGAAGGGTTGAAGTATGCCTCTCGGAATGCGGCCAATCTCAACGATTACGCGGCATGGCATCGGGACAGTCTTTTTGCCGGCAAGCAAATCAGTTATTGCGTTTCCGCATGGGGCGATATTGTGCTGTATGATGAGGGTACCCTTTATCGCGGAGGGGCCGGAGGCTGGCAGGTGTTGAAGGTGCTGGACTCGGCACAGACGCTTACGGCATTGGGCGGAGATGAGGCGCGTCTGATGATGGCTGTTCAGAATACGGCAACGGGACTCAGCACGGCCGAGATATGGGATGCCGGCCAGCAGCCTGTTTTTTCCATACCGGAAACTCCATACGGGATAACGGCGCTTCTGTTCGAATCGCCCGGTTATTTATGGTTGGGCCTGAATATAGGGCGGATGCAACGTTTCGACATGGAGGGGAAATGGACTTCGTATATGGTGCGGGGGCCGGCTTCCAACAATTGTTTTTCCATTTCATCTACTGGAAAGGGTGTCACGATGGCCGGCGGCGGCTACAACGCTTTTTTTGCCCCCGCAAGTTTTGCATTCGCTGTCAGTTTGTTTGAGAATGAGTATGAGGGGTGGCGGGCATATACGAGTGGAAATGTGGAAGCGGCCGGTTTGCCGTCTTCGGTGCGTTCCGTGACCCAAGTGGTGGAGGACCCTTTCCAGCCGGGGCATCTTTTTGCGGCCAGCAGTATTTCGGGTTTGGTGGAAATAGGGGTTGATGGAAAATGGACTCTGTACGATGCCACGAATTCGGCACTGCAGAACGACTATATCTACGGTTCCACGTGTCGTGTATATGATCTGGCCTTTGATGCGGAGGGGAATCTTTGGATGTTGAACGCGATCGCTTCGCAAAGCGGTTTGGTTTGCCGGAAACGGAACGGCGAGTGGCTGTCGTACGATTTCAGGGTGGCCGGCAATGCCGTGGATTCACGTCCCAAAGCACTTATGGTGGATTATTGGAAGCAGAAGTGGGTGATATTCGACAACCAGAAACTGGCCGTTTTCAAGACCGACGGAACGTCGATACAGGGGTTGCAGGTGAATTTGAATCAGGGCAATACATTGAACACCAACAATGTATTTTGTTTAGTGGAAGATGATCTGGGGCATGTCTGGATGGGTACCGACCGTGGCGTGAAGGTGATAGACCAACATGCCAGAATGTTTGAGAATCCGTCGGGAACCACCAGTTCGGTCAATACCAAAACAATCCGTGTGCCTACGGATGGATTTTTGATAGAACTGCTCAATACCGATCAGGTAAGGGCCATCGCGGTGGATGGCGCCAACCGAAAATGGCTGGGAACCGCCTCCGGCGGCGTATATCTAGTATCTTCCGACGGCATGGAGGAAATATGCCATTTTACGAAGGAAAATTCCCCGCTTCCCTCCGATATCATTACCGCCTTGGCTGTTGACGATAGAACGGGGGAGGTGTTTATCGGTACCGACGGCGGCTTGATTTCGTATCGGGGCACGGCCACCCGCACCGAGGGCAATCCCAGAAAAGAAGCGCGGGCGTTTCCCAATCCGGTGCGTCCCGGCTATGAGGGTTTGATCAATGTCAAGGGCCTGCCGCAGAACGCCATCGTGAAGATTACCGATACCCGGGGCGGTTTGATTTATCAGGGAAGAGCCACCGGCGGCCAGCTTTCGTGGAATGGATACGGGATGAACGGCAAACGTCCGTCTTCGGGGGTGTTGTTTGTTTTTGCCTGTCAGGAAGACGGCTCGCAGACACTGGCCTGTAAAATCTTCTATATCCGATGAGGGTAAGTACCGAGGGGATTGTGCTTCAGCAAATCCGTTACGGCGACAATAGCAGTGTAGTCAAGATATACACCCGTCAAAGCGGTTTGCAGAGTTTTATGCTCAAGGGAGGTTCGCGTCCCGGCGGTCGGTTCAGGGCCTCTTGTTTTTTTCCGCTCAGTCAGGTTGAAATCACTTACAATCAACCTCGCCAGGGAGTGGGGATGCCCTATCTGAGCGAAGTCAAGATATCCCACGCCTATCGGGAAATGTTTACCGATATTCGCAAAAGCAGTGTGGCCCTGTTTTTGGCCGAAGTGATGGTACGTTGCATTACGCAGAGCGAGCAGGATACGGTTTTTTATGAGAAAACGGCACGTGCCTTACGCCGTTTCGATCTGCAGAGCGGGAATCTTGCCGAATTTCATCTGTTTTTTGTACTGGAAATCGCTTCCGCATTGGGATTTTATCCGATGGCGGCAGGTCATGGGGCAGCGTATTTCGATCTGCGGGAGGGGTGCTTCCTGCCGGAAAGACCCGTGCATGAAGATTTTTTGCAAGGCAGGGATGCGGCCAACATGGAGCGGCTTTTATGCGAACGGGAACGGAACGGAGGGGAGATTCCGTTTCTCAACATGTTTTCATCGGCCGAACGCTTCGCCCTTTTGCAGGCGTTGATACGTTATTGCAAACTGCAATCGGGCATGGAAGGAAGCATTAAGTCACTTTCCGTACTGCGGGAAATCTTTACCGTTTGATACATCCCGCTGACCGAACTTTCCGAGGGGTGCCGGGAAGCCGTCCGTCCGGAAAGGTGGCAAGAGAGGAAAAAGAGGGGCGAGATGCAAGGCGCAGCCCGAAGGAAAGAGAGGGAGCGTACATAAGTACGAGACCGAACTTTCCGAGGGGTGCAACGCAGCAGATCGCCCCTCTTTTTCCTCTCTTATTCTAAGGGGAATTTTTCATTAGGATAATGCACCCCCTGCCAATTCAGAATAAAATCCTTCAGATACTGCGGATCAATCTTTTTTGTCACGATACGCTTTTCCCTGTCGATCACATACACGGTGGGCGTGGTAACGATATCCCAGGCATCGTTGTAATCCAAATTGGATTCTTTGCCGTTGAGGTTGTACCATCCCTCCAAATCATGTTCGCGGATATATTTTTTCCATGCCGGCACGTCAAAGTCCTTGCAGATGGCAAACACTTCAAAATCCAGGCGGTCTTTTTCTTCCATATAGAGCTTGTGCCATTGCGGCATGGCCGTTTTGCAGTGCCCACAAGTGGTCGACCAGAAAATCACCACCGAATAGCGTCTGGGAGAACTGAATACGGATACCCAATTGGGGTGAGCATTGTCGATGGTGGTGTCGGGACAGTAGAATTCGGCCGGCCTGTTGCCGATCAGGAGCGGTTCCACGCGTTCGATCCGTTTACGGAAATTTTCCACGATGCTTGCCGAAGCCCAGAAGGCATCGCCGCCTAAGTAATATTTTTTTGCCAGGTAGACCCAAATGGCATCCTGACCGATGATCTCCGAACGCTGGTAAGCATCTACCGGATACCATACCAGAAATTTGAATATCTCACTGTGAGAATCGGCACAACGCGCCTTTTCTATCACCCTTTCCCATGCGTATTTGATCGAGTCGGGGCTTTGCATGTAAAGTACCTTTTCCTGAAAAGACTTGACGCGTTGATAGAGCAGGGGCGTGCGCAACAGGCGTTCATCGCACAAATCGAAATTGTCGAAATAGTGGTTCTTGTAGTATTCGTATTGCCAGTTGCGTTTAAGCGAATCGGGTATGCTTTCGGGTGCGTCGGGCACTTCCACTTCTTTCTGGGCGTTGAAAATGGCCGCCATCAGGTTGTCGGGATGCGTCCGGGCAAAATTTTCCCGATCCAGCTCTATCTTTTTGTAGAGTTGGTTGATCTGTTCGTGCAATTCCTCTTTTCTCGCCTCGTCGGCCGCGGTTTCCGCTTCCTTATATTCTGTCTGCAAGGTGTTTATGGCCTGGAAGTCTTTCTTGCCCACGGCGGCGAAGGCCTGATAGTCATCGTTTTCGGGAGAATTGCGGAAAGAGATATTGGAGAACATATCGGGATAAGAGGTCTCGATTTCGATATGCTGATATTGATCGAAAATAAAGTCCACATACTGGCGGTCGCCGGTAATGAGCATATACATGCCGCCGTCTTTGGCTTTGTCTCCTTTGAAGAGATAAGTCCGGGTCTTGGGATTGTACACGGCCGTGTCCGAAATATATTGCGCCGACCAATTGTAATAACCCAGATAGAGCTCGTGATTCAGTGAATCAGGATAATTGGCCAGCTTTACTTTTATCTCGAAACCGTCTTGCCCGGCGGCATTGCCGGCTGTGGCGCAATCCATTGCCGCCAAGCAGGTGAACAAGGGGAGGAAGAGGGCGATAAGTCTTTTCATGGTGCACATTTTTCAAGATCGTTTGCAATTGCAATATTACATAAGTTGACGCAATTCCCGCTCCAATTCCCCGGTGGTGTTCACCACCCGAAGTAATTGGCGGTTCAGGGGTTGCAGGAATCCGCAATCCTGCATTTTCTGAAGCATTTGCAGCAGGGCATCGAAGAAGCCCTCGGTGTTGAGCAGCAAAACGGGCTTATCGATTTGTTTGAGCTGCACCAATACAAGGGTTTCGAACAATTCGTCCAAAGTGCCGTAAGAACCGGGCAGGGTGAGGAATATATCGGCATCCCTTATCAGGCGTTCCTTGCGTTCGGCCATGGTCTTTACCTTGGTGAGTTTGGGCAGGGAGGGATGCACCACTTCGAAGTCGTAGTCTTCGAAAAAATCGGGAATCACCCCGTGCACGAACGCGCCGTTAGCCAAAGCCGCATCGGCCACCACGCCCATTGTGCCGCAACAGGCACCGCCGTAAAGCAGGTTGAATCCCATGCGGCCCACCAAAACGCCCACTTCTTTTGCCGTATCGGCATACAGGCGTTGGTTTCCCATCGAAGAAGCGCAATAGATGCAGATGTTTTTTCCGTTTTTCATAGCGGCAGATTTAACGGGCAATCCACAGTTCGGGATTCAGTTTTTCGGTGTTCTTCCAGATCTGGAACTGCAGTTCGGTTTTATTCTCGTCCTTGTCGTGGTATACGCGGCCTATCTTCTGTTTGGTGTCAACCGTCTGGCCTTTCTTCACATATACCTGGTCAAGGTTGGCGTACACGGTGATGTAGGCCCCGTGCCGGACCATCACGAACTTGAGGCCGTAGACGGATTCGATATTGCAGACTTCACCCTTGAATACGGCGCGAGCCACCGCGTCTTTTTCGGTGAGGATATCGATACCGTTGTTGGTTACCGTCAGACTGTTTATGACAGGATGCGGATGGGTTCCGAACCGCCCCGAGATGGTGCCTCTTTCAAGCGGCCAGGGAAGTTTTCCCTTATTGCTCTCGAAGTTGGAGGAAAGCGCCTTTTCGGCAGGGGTAAGGGCATAGGTGTTGGTGCCGCTTTTTGTTTGCTGCTGTTTTTGTTGCGACTGCCGGATCTCGGCCTCGATGATTTTCTTGATCTGACTGTTGAGCTGGTTTACCTTCTTTTGTTGGTTCTGTAGCTTTTTCTTTAAATCCGATTCCTGCTTCTTAAGTTGTGAAACAATCTTGTTTTTATCTTGCTGCTCTTTTTCAAGCGCCTTTTTCTCTTTCTCCTGGCTCTGAACCAATTGTTTCTTGTTGGCCCGTTCGGCTTCGAGCGATTCTTTGCTGCTTGCCAACACCAGTTGCTTTTCGGAAATGATGCTTACCTGTTTGCGCAGATACTCGTCATATTGCGTGATATAACGCAGCCGTCTCCAGGCCTGATTGAAATTTTTGGAAGAGAGGATGAACATCAGGAGCGAATATTGATTGCGGTGCCGGTGGGTGGACACGATCAGTTTTCCGTATTCCTGCTTCATGGTTTCGATATCCCGGCTCAAACGGTTTATCTTTACCTCCAGTTTCCCTATTTCTCGGTCGGTCAGCGTTACTTCCTGATTCAGCCCTTTGATGAGCTGTTGCCGTTTGGCGATGTTGCTGTTGACCAATTGCAGTTCGGCCAGGGTTTTCTTCTGTTTCTTGTTGGTCTGGCTCAGTTGTTTGTTGGTTTGTGCAATCTCCTGTTCCAGCTTCTTCTTGTCGGCTTCAAGCGTTTTGCGGTCTTGGGCGAAGGAGCCGGACACACAAAAGACCAACAGCAGGCAGCACAGTGTTTTGGATATGGAAAGGACGGATAGGCGCATGATACAGGTTTAAAATAGGTTGCCCTGTTCCATATTCCGGGTCAGGCCGTGGTTGATTTCCATCTTGGCTGACTTGGGAATGGAGAGGGGAAAAGAAAGTTCGTTGTTCCAACGGATTTTGTTGTAGCGAATCTGTGCGTTCACCAAACTTTTTTGATTGAGGGCCACGCTGAGTTCAAAACCGTTTTCTTCAAAGTATATCAATTTCATCTGAATGGCCATGCCTTTTTGGACAACCTGCAGATGGAGAGCGTTCGGACGGAATTTCCGCTTGTCGATGAACAACTGCCAGGCGATGCTGTCGCTCATCACGCCTTCTATACCCCATTGCAGGGAATCCGAATAGGCGAGCGTGCGTTCGCCCAACAGCATCACCGAATCGGTCTGCCGCATGAAAAGGCATTGCATCAACTTGAAAAGGGTGGGCAGCATGGGTACCGAATCATCCAGATAAAGGTTGCCTTCATTACCGAATTTATTGTAAAGGAGCAGGCTGTCTGGCGTTATCCGTATGCGTCCCAATTCCAGGAATTTGGTGCAGGAAGCCCAGATGATCCGGTCTTTCTGCACGCGAATCTGCCCGCCAAGGCCTATTTTCAAAGGCTCTTCGCCTATAAGCAGGGTGATGTCCAGATTGGCGGCGAAAGTGGAGAACTGCGTGTTGTACCCCATCGATTTACGGAGGATGAAATCCACCGAATCACGGGAATCCCGGGCCAGTTCTTCGTCCAGGACAAAATTCTGGTTTTGCCATCCCCGGTCCTCCCTGTCCTGACGGCATCCTGCGAGCCACAGCATCGTGCTGCAAATCCATAGAATACCCCATAAACGATATGTGTGATTGTGTTTCATCATTCAACAGAATCAGGATGTGCGATTTTATGTTCGATCGGCGTTCTCTCCGTTTCGGGAAGCATTGTGCAGGCCTTTTTCCAAGCCTCCACCGCCTGGGCGGTCTGTCCGCAGCCTTGCAGAATATCGCCGTAGTGTTCCCAAAGCGTGGCTTCCCGGCCGTCGCTGTGTTTCAATGCCTTTTCCATTATCTCCCTTGCTTTTGTGTATTGGCCCGAGCGATATAGCGTCCATGCGTAGGTATCGAGAAATGTGGCGTTTTGCGGTTCGGCCTTGCATAGGGTCTCCGCCATTTTTTCGGCTTTCTGCAATTCCTGTCCTGTTACGGCAAGGTAATAGGCATAGTTGTTGCGTACATAGAGGTCGGTCGAATCCGATAGATAGAGCAGGCGGTAGGCTTCAAGACTCTTTTCGTGCATGTTCAGGGCGAAGTAGCCGTCGCCCAGAATCTGCAGGAACACCTTTTCCATATAGGGATTGGCCCCGATGTTGCGTTTCCGGCCGTTTTCGGCAAGATTTACGGCCGCCGCCTCATTCTCCTCAAGCAGTGCGGAAACGGCCAGATACATATAGGGCGCAGGTTGCTCGGGAAAACGTTCGGCGGCTATTTGTCCGGCCTGTTTGAGTATGGCGGTGTCGCCGGCCTGATTGGCGGCGAAAAGCAACATTTCCCATGCACCGTAAACGGTGGAATCCAGTTCCACGGCCTTTTCCAACAAGGGAATGGCGGTGCTTGCATCGCCTAACAGCACCAGAAATTTTCCATGCGTGAAAAAGCCTTCCGCTTCCTGCGGGTGTACACGGTTCAGGACCTCGAAAAGATGGCGCGCCTGGGAAATGGGATTGCCTTTGGGTTTGCGTTCATCCTGTTCGGTGTAGTAGGTTTTGAGTACGTTCAATTTTGTCTTGAAATCCAGACGCACATTTTCAACAGCTTTCTCCAACGACCGGTAGGCGGCGTTGAAATCGCCCGTGTTCCGGTAGTAGTCGGCCAGGGAAACATGAATGTAAGGGTCGTCGGGTTTCAGCTCCAGTATCTTCTTTAAATAACGATAGGCTTGTTTGTAGTCTTTCTCCTTCATGCAGATCTGGGCCAGTATCTCCAGATATTTCGATTGTCCGGGAATGGCCGCGCTGATCTTCTCTATCTCGTTGCGGGCGGCTTTTGCATTGTTGATGCCGCTATAGAGTTTGTATTTCTGCATACTCCACTCATCGTTGTAGCCGAATCGGGATTGCAGACGGTCGTACACGGCGATGGCCCGCGGAAAATCTTTCAGAAACACGTACATATTGGCCTCTTCATAGGCATATTCCAAGGTTTGCGGGCTAAGCTGATGGAGTATCGAAAAGGTTTCGCCCGCTTTTTTAAACTGACGGGTGGTTTTATACAGCTGGGCGCGCAAGAGCTGGAACCATTCGTTGCCGGGTTGCAGCAAGCAGGCTTTTTCGGCGTAAACGATGGCATCGGAAAAGCGGTTTTCGTTTGCCAGCAGATTGCTTATCTGAAAGGCCGCCGTGGCGTTTTCGGGATCTCTCTCGAGCAACAGGCGGTACAGTTGCAGGGCATCCTCGTGGTGGTCGGAAATATAGTTGGCCGTGGCTTCCAGAAACAGCGAGTCCCGGAACCGGATTTCATGGTTGTTGGAAGATGTGCTTCCCGTCTCCATGCCGCCGCCCACGAAAGAGGTCTGTCCAACGGCTTGCTTTCCGCCCCGCTTCTGCGCTAATGCTTCCGTGCCGGGCAATGCCGCGGCCAGCAGGCAGAGCCATACCGAAAACAGGGCGACTATGTAGTTGATGCGTGTCATTCGTTCGGGTGTTTGTCAGCATTCAGAGGCGGAATAATCGCCCAGGTTCACCGAGGATGCCCGGGCGATGGCTTCGGCCTGGTTGCCTATCATGGAATCGTGCAGCACGATGTTTTCAACCTTTGCTTTTTGTTGCACGATGGTGTTTGTCAGCACGGCATCTTTCACCATGCTTCCGGTGTCCAGCGACACAAAAGGACCTACCACTGCGTTTTCCACATGAACGTCCCCGGCGATATAACAAGGCGGTATCACCACCGAATTTCTGATGTCGGCTTTGGGCGATACTTGATGCCCCTTGTGCGCCAGCACTCGGGCGTGCGTGCCGATTGTGGCGTTTTTGTTGCCGCAGTCGAGCCACTCGTCCACGGGTTCGCTGTAAAAACGGATGCCTTTCTCAAGCATGTTCTGGAGGGCGTCGGTAAGTTGGTATTCGTTGCCTTTGCGCACGCTGTGGTCAACCAGATACTGCAACTCTTTCCTCAGGTTCTCACCGTCTTTAAAGAAATAGATGCCGATAATGGCCTGATCCGATACCGGTTCCTGCGGTTTTTCCATAAAACCGGTAATCCGGTGATCGGCTTCGGTAAGCACTACGCCGAAAGCGCGCGGATCTTCCACTTTCATGGTCCAGATAATGGAATCCTTATCGGTATTGAGTTTGTTCTGGCAGAAAAACAAGGTGTCGGCGAAAGCCACGATAACCGGACCGTGCAAGGCATCGGCCGCACACAGAATGGCATGGGCGGTGCCTAAGGCTTCTTCCTGATAGAAAATACCGCCCCGTGCGCCGATGCGCTTTGCCGCCGCACAAAGATCCCTTTCGGACTGTTCGCCGAAATGGCCCGTAACAAAGGCGATCTCGTCTATCGGCTCTTTTATCGACAGCGCGATTTCTTCGATGAGATGCTCTACAATCGGTTTTCCGGCCAGCCGTATCAGCGGTTTGGGCGTGGTCAGGGTGTGCGGCCGCATTCTTTTACCCAATCCGGCCATGGGGATGATGATGTTCATGCTGTGTTATTTTTTTCCGGTGTGTCCGAATCCGCCAGCCCCTCTTTCCGTATCCGAAAGTTCCGAACAGGCTTTCCAGTATATCGTTTCGTGGCGGGCTATCACCATTTGGGCGATGCGGTCTCCGTTTTCCACTTTAAAGCCTTCTTGCGAAAGATTGATTAGGATCACTTTTATTTCGCCCCGGTAGTCGGCGTCGATGGTGCCGGGCGCGTTGAGTACGGTGATGGCATTTTTGGCCGCCAGGCCGCTCCGGGGGCGTATCTGGGCTTCGAATCCTACAGGTAATTCCATAAAGAGTCCGGTAGGGACGAACGCTTTTTTTCCGGGCGCGATCACGATAGGTTCCTCCAGAGAGGCCCGCAAATCCATACCGGCCGAGGCGGGCGTGGCATAACCGGGCAACTCGTTTCGGGAACGGTTGATGATCCGCACCTTGGTTTTTTCAGGGGAAGAAGTCAGCAGCAGAATAACCAAAGCCATCAACGGCAGTGCGCCCGGTATCAGTAGCAACCAAAGGTTGCAGGCATACCGGACCGCCACACAAGCGGCCCCCACGAATATCAGACAGCAGACCAATAATAAAACAAGCAGCAGATGGTTTTGTTTCCGCATGTGTCAATGTTTTTTGAACCGGTTTTTCCAATGACTGCCCATTCCTTTGAGCAGGAAAGGAATCTCGGGTTCCGTTTTGAATATGATTGCCGAAAAGAGCATGAGGCCGGCCAAACCATACAGGGCTTTATGCCAAGCCGTTCCGAAATCTATCCATTTTCCGGCCAGACCGATGCCCACCGCCAGGGCGAGATAGACGGATATCCTTTTTACCGGATAGGGCACCGGATAACATTTCTGCCCCCAGATATACGAAACGAGGCTGAGGCAGAAGTAGCAGGTAAAAGCGGTCCAGGCTGCGCCATGATAGCCGAAAACAGGAATCAACAAAAAGTTCATGCCGATGGTGATGGCTGCCCCGATAAGGGAAATATACATGCCGATGCGGGTCTTGTCGCTTACCTTATACCACACCGACAGGTTGAAGAATACGCCCAGAAAGAGGTTTGCCATCAGCAATACAGGCACCACATCCGCCCCTTCCCGATAGCCGGCTCCCACGAAATACATGATTTGATCCAGAAAGAGTACGCATGTAAGATAGATGAAGGCGCAGGTAATCACGAAAAACTTCATCACCTTGGCGTAGGTGGCCGGTGCGTTTTCGCTGTCCATCTGCTTGAAGAAAAAGGGTTCGGCCGCAAAACGGAATGCCTGTACGAACAAGGTCATGATGATGGACAGCTTGTAACAGGCTCCGTAAATGCCCAACTGGCTCATGGCCGTGGCCGGGTCGGGGTTGAGGTATTTGAGCAGCACGCGGTCGAAAGTGCCGTTGATGATACCGGCCATGCCCCATACCATTACGGGGAGCGTATATATCATCATCTCTTTCCACAAGGCCGGCTTGAAAGTGAAGCGGAGTTGCCTCCATTCGGGAATCAGGCATACGAATGTGAAGAGACTGGCGATGAGGTTGGAGATGAAGATATAGCCCACACCCATATCGGGATTGTAGATACAGTGCAGCCACGTGTCGGGATTGGCGGCCAGACGGGCAGGGCAGTAGAGAATGAAGAACAGGTTGAGGAAAATGTTTACCGCGATGTTGAGCGACTTGAGCACGGCAAAGCGCATGGCCTTGTTCTGTTCGCGCAACAGGCAGAAAGGAATGGCCGACAGTACGTCGGCCGAAAGGATGATGCCGAACCAGATGATATACAGCCCCGCATCGGGATAGCCCATCCGGACGCCGATACTTTTGTGGAAGGCCACCACCAGACTCAGAAACACGGCCGTTGTGGCGGCAATCGACCACACGGAAGTGCTGTAAACCGAGCGGTCTTCTTTGTATTTCTGCATGAAACGGAAAAAGGTGGTTTCCATGCCGTAGGTAAGCAATACCAGCAGAAACGCCACATAGGCGTACAGTTCGGTTACGATGCCGTATTGGTCGGGGGCAAAGTTGTAGGTATAGAGCGGAACCAGCAGAAAATTCAGAAACCGTCCCACAATGGAGGGCAGTCCGTAAATCACCGTCTGTTTAGCCAAACTCTTCAGTTGCATGGTTTATTCGTAAAGGGTTGCCAGCACCACGTCGCCCACGATTTTGAGCGTGGAGGCCGAAACGTGTTCGAGATTGTCGCCGAGGGTGTGCCAATGCGGAAAGAATCCCGTTTGGGCGCGGTTGTCGTAATGCACGATATCGATGGTGGGGATACGGGCAAGGTCGTTCACAAAAAGATGATCGTCTATCAGAGCGCCGGTGGCACGGTTTTGAAAAATGTTGCCGTAGCCCATCAAGGCGGCCTTTTCCCATACCTTGCGCATGATATCGGGTGCATAATACATCGAAGTGGCTTCCATCGCGAAACAAGGGTCGTAGGTGCCCACCATGTCGAGCAAGATACCGTAAGAGGCCGAATAGCCGGGCACCGGCGGATTTTCCGCCCAATGCTGGGCGCCCAAACACCATGCGTATTCATCGCCCGCCTGATGGTTTTCCCATTCGGGCTTTCCGGAGTCCTCGAGATCGAAAAGCACGATGTCGACCCCCGCCAAGGGTGGATTTTGTTGCATGACGCGGGCTATTTCAAGCAAAACGGCCACGCCGCTGGCACCGTCGTTGGCCCCGTCGATAGGGGTTCTCTTTACATCCGGATCCGTGTCTCTGTCGGCATAGGGGCGCGAATCCCAATGGGCGCACAGCAGGATGCGTCTTGTCTGTTCGGGATTGAAAGAAGCCATGATGTTGCGGCCGTTCAGCAACGCATTGTCCCAACGTCTGGCCTCGAATTCCTGTATCCGCACGCTTGCCCCGTAAGAGGCCAGTTTGGCTTGCAGATAACCGGCGCATAGTCTGTGTGCTTCCGAGTTGGGGGTTCTCGGTCCGAAAGCCACTTGCCGGGCCACAAAATGCCATAGGGAATCGGCATTGCAGACCGGTACGGTATTCTTTGCGGCAGAAACATTCTGCATCGCTCCGCCGTTTTTCCCCCTGCAGGCGGCCGCAATCAGCAGAAGACACAGAAGCGGCAGGGTAGACAATAGTAAGAATCGGATGTTCCGCATGGCAGTGAGGCTTTAGAATTGCGAGAGGAAACGCACATCGTTTTCCGAAAAGAGACGCAGGTCGTTTACCCGGTAAAGCAGGTTGGCGATGCGTTCCACGCCCATGCCGAAAGCGAAGCCGCTATACACCTTGCTGTCGATGCCGCAGTTTTCCAACACATTGGGATCCACCATGCCGCAACCCAGAATCTCCACCCAGCCCGTACCCTTGCAGAGCGCGCAACCCTTGCCGCCGCAAATGCTGCAGGCGATATCCATTTCGGCCGAAGGCTCGGTAAAGGGAAAGTAGGAGGGACGGAGTCTGATTTTGGTATTGGAGCCGAACATTTCCTTGGCGAAATACATCAGTACCTCACGTAGGTCGGCATACGAAACGCCTTTATCCACATACAGGCCTTCCACTTGGTGGAAAAAGCAGTGCGCACGCGCCGAAACGGCCTCATTGCGGTACACCCGTCCGGGGCAAAGCGTGCGGATGGGAAGCGGCTTGCTCATCATGGTGCGGATCTGCACCGAAGAGGTGTGGGTACGTAAAGCTACGTCGTTGTTGCCGTTCTTTTCCACAAAAAACGTGTCCTGCATATCCCTTGCCGGGTGTTCGGGCGGAAAGTTGAGCGCGGTGAACAGATGCCAGTCGTCTTCTATTTCGGGACCGTCTGAAATATCAAAGCCGATTTTGCCGAAAATGCGGTAAATCTCTTCCCTGATCTGGGAAAGCGGGTGTCGATGGCCAATCTCGCTGTCGGCCGGCCGGCTGAGGTCGAGATCTGCTGCCGGGGAAGCGCCCTTGTCTTTACCGAAGTCATCCTTGGCTTTCTGAATGGCTTCCTGCACGGCGGTCTTAAGTTCGTTGAGAGCCTGTCCGATACTTTTTCTCAGTTCGGGTTCCACTTGCTTGAAGTCTTCGAAAAGCTTGTTCATCTCTCCCTTCTTGCCCAAGATCCGGATACGGTATTTTTCCGATTCTTCAAGCGAGGAGAGTTTTATCTTACGGGCTTCTTCAAGCAGGCTGTCTATTCTTTCCTTGAGTGGCATGGCAGTTGCGGTGTTATTGCAGGGTGATGGTCATGGGAATGTCTTCTACGGGACGGTTGTTGCCGTCGGTGGCCTGGGCGGCGATGCGGTCTATCACCTCCATGCCGTCGATTACTTCGCCGAATACCGTGTACTGCCCGTCGAGATGCGGCGTACCGCCCACGGTGGTGTAGATCTGTTCCTGCTCGGGCGTGAAGGAAACGCCGTAGTTTGTTTTCAGGATCTCGATTTCCCTAGGTGTGTAGATCCGGCCCTGCACGATATAGAACTGGGATGCCGAAGATTCCTTGCGGGGATTCACGTTGTCGCCTTGACGGGCGGCGGCCAGGGCCCCTTTTTTATGAAGCAGGCCGGGTACGAATTCGGCGGGGACGGTGTATCCGAGGTCGCCCGTACCCAGCATCTCGCCCGGGGCCGCGTTCTTCGATTTCGGGTCTCCTCCTTGAATCATAAAGTCTTTGATAACGCGGTGAAAGAGGGTGTTGTCGTACATCTGCGCCTTTACCAGCTTGATAAAGTTGTCGCGGTGTTGCGGTGTCTGATTGTAGAGCTTCACGGTCATATCGCCATAGGGCGTGTGGATTACCGCCAATTGTTCGTTCCCGGTTTCCGGATAAGCGGAAGTTTGCGCTTGCATAGTACTGATGTTTAAGATAAAGGCTACGGCCAAAGCGGCCAGCCGAAATAAATATTTCATGGCTTCTGTTGATTTTGTTGCAAACAACAAAGATAATGAAAGTCGAGAGCAGAAGCAAACCCAAGGTTTGCTTCTGCCGAGACGGAATTATCTTCAACGAAAGTTAGCGATAATGAAAGTCGAGAGCAGAAGCAAACCCAAGGTTTGCTTCTGCCGAGACGGAATTATCTTCAACGAAAGTTAGCGCAACGGGGGCTTAGGCCGGAGAGGCTATCGTTACCACCGATACTTTGGCCTTGTCGATCCGCAGGAGCTGTCGGACGCAGCTCTCCGCGGTGGCGCCTGTGGTGAAGACATCATCGACAAGCAGGAAATGTCTGCCTTGAAAACGCGCCTCCTTCAGGGCGGTTTCCGACAGACAGAAGGCCGTTTTTACATTTTCCCAGCGGGAAGTCCTGTTTTTTCGGGTCTGGCTTTCGGAAACGGCGGGCTTTTTCAGCAGATTTCCGACTATCTCTGTTTCGGGGAAGCTGTATCCGATGCCTGTGGCGATACATAGACTCTGGTTGTATCCTCTTTTTCGTTCTTTCTCGGGATGCAGCGGCACGGGAACCAGAAAATCGGGGGAGCGGAACGCGGCCGAAACCCGAAGCCTTTCTCCGGCCACACGCCCTAAAAAGATACCGGTTTCGGCATGTCCGTTGTATTTGAGCGCATGGAGCAGGTTTTGCACGATTCCCTGTTTCTTGTAGAACAGCATGGCCGAGGCGAATTGAACCGGGACTCGCCCCGCCAGTTCGGCCAAAACGGGATTGCCGGCTGTTTTTTCGTATTGCGTGAAAGGAAGCTGGGTGGCGCATCGCCAGCAAATCACGCCTTGGTTGGCCTGCATCTCCTGTCCGCAGCCGGGGCAATGCGCCGGATATAGGAAATGAAGAAAGCTGTTTGCCAAAGATTTCAAATCGGACAGAAGAGCGGTTGTTGTCATCTTGCCAAATTTAGGCTACCTTTGCCCTGAAGCTAACCGTAAAACAAAGAAAAGGAACAGTCATGGCATCTTCACAAGGAAAAGTAAGGGTATTGTACGCTATCATCGTTATTTTGATTTTGGCATTGGTGTTTATGGGTTATAAGACCCACAAGGCGGAAACCGAACGCGAAAAGAGTTTTACGCAAGGCGTGGAGCTGAAAAGCGAGCTGGACAAGGTGATGGACGAATACACCACCGTCAAGATGGAGAATCAGGATCTTTCCGCCCAGATGTCTGAAAAAGACAGTATAATTCTGGCCAACAAGGCGGAGATAGAAAAGCTTATCGCCACTCAGGCCGACTACAACAAGATCCGCCGCAAGCTTGAACTCTTGCGGAAGATCACGCAGGAATATGTGGTGAGGATCGACTCTTTGGTGGTGGCCAATCAGGCGCTTACCGAAGAAAACACCCAGATGAAGGAGACCGTTACCCGTTTTCAGCGGCAGAACACGCAGCTGGAGGCCGACAAGGTGCAGTTGCAGGAAAAGATAACGGTGGCATCGGTGTTGCAGGCCCACGATATTCACGCCCAGACGGTGCGCTTGCGTGCCGACGGCAAGGAGATAGCCACCGACCGTGCCCGCCGTGTGACCCGTATCAGTCTGAAATTCAATCTGAGTGAAAACAAAATTACCGAACCGGGTCTTAAAACGGTTTATGTGCGGATTTTCCGTCCGGACGGTGTGGTGATGACTCTGGGCAGCGACGATATCTATACATTCCGTTTCAAAGGAGAGGAACTTTCTTACACGATGAGGCAGGAAATCGATTATCGCAATGCGGTGCAGGAAGTAAAGATGCATTGGGATCGCCGGGATACGGAAACGCCGGCCATGTCGGGTCTCTATCAGGTTCGCATCTACATGGAAGACGAGGAAATAGGCCGCAGTGAATTTTCCATCCGGGACTAATCCGGCATCAAGGCATCTTCCCGTATGCGTTTCGGAGTGGATATAGGTGGAACCAATGTCCGGGTGGGCTTGGTGGACAGAGCGGGCAACATCGTGGATCACGATGTTGTCCGCTGCTCGCTTTATGAAACGGCCGCCGATCTGGTGCTGACCATTGCCTATACCATTCTGCGGCTTGCCAAGGTAAACGGCGTGAAAGCGAGCGGCATTGGGATAGGATGCCCCAATGCATGTCCCCTTGACGGCACGGTTGAGAACGCCACCAATCTGAAGTTTAAACAGAAGTTTTCGCTCAAAGAATTGTTTCATCAGTATTTCCCCGATATTCCGGTGATGGTGGACAATGATGCCAATGCCGCCGCCTTGGGCGAAATGGTGTACGGCAAAGGGCGCGGGCTTTCCGATTACGTGTTCGTTACCCTCGGGACAGGCGTGGGGAGCGGCATTGTGAGCGGCGGCAAATTGGTTTACGGTCTCAACGGACAGGCCGGAGAAATAGGTCATATGATTGTGGAGCCGGACGGAAGAGACTGCGGTTGCGGTAGAAAAGGATGCCTGGAACGTTACGTGGCGGCCGAAGGTGCTTTCCAGACCTATGTTGAGCTGTGTAAGGCGGCCGGGCATTCTCCTTTGGCCAACGACTGCCGCGGCATATCCGATCTGGCGCAGGCCGGCGATGCGCAGGCTTGTCAAACCTATGAAATCATGGGGCGCTGTCTCGGCATGGCTTTGGCCAATGTGGCTTGTGTGACAGCCCCTTCCCATATCTTTGTTTTCGGCGGAGTGGCGCAGGCCGGAGAACTTCTGCTGGAACCTTTCCGCCGCCATTTCAACCGCAATCTTCTGTATTGCTATCGTAATCAAATCAAGATAGAGTTGTCGGGTTTGATGTCGAACCAGCACAATGCCGCCATTTTGGGTGCGGCCGCACTGTTGGGATAGTTCGTTTATCCGCCCAAGGGAGAAAAGGCATCGGGGATATGCGCAATCACGCGGCATCCGCTCCTGTTCCGTTCCACCCAGATGATATCGAACCGTATTTCTTCCTTCCATTGCTTTTCCCGTACGTATTTGGAAGCCGCCGAGTAGAGAAACATCTGCTTTCGTCTGTTTACCGCGTAAGGTGCCGACACCAGACTGCCCGGAGCGCGGGTCTTCACTTCGGCGAACACCAGCGTGTTGTCTTTCTGTAAAATCAGGTCTATTTCCCGATGGGCATAGCGGTAGTTCGATTCCAATACCTCATAGCCTTTCAGGCGCAGGTAGGCGGCCGCCAGAACTTCGCCCGCCATACCGGCCCGGTAGGCGTCGGTTTTCCGAGTTTTTGTATCCATCCGTAACATTGTTGCTTTTGTGTAGAAACGTATCAAACGGAAATTTTCGGGATTTTCGATGCAAAAACAGCACAACGTATTTAGAATGAAATGTTTTGCGATTCTTTGAACGGGGATTTGCCGAAAGAGGGAGAATGATGTTGCAGATTTGTGAAAATTGCCTATATTTGCAATTGATATAAATTTGTAATCAATACAAATTGGATTCACAAAAAGATAAATATCAGATAGTTGATAGGTCTATTATCTGTGCAAGGATGCGGGCGGCAGGGATAAAACCTTCGCTTCAGCGTATCGCGGTGCTCGAATACCTGTGTTCGCGCTACAATCATCCTACAGCCGATATGATCTATGCCGGGTTGCATCCGCAGATGCCTACCTTGTCGAAGACAACGGTGTATAACACCTTGCGTCTCTTTTGCCAGGCAGGTCTTGCAACCAGCCTCAGTATCGATTGTCAGAACCAGCGGTTCGACGGGCATCTGCATCCGCACCATCATTTTATCTGCACCCGTTGCGGAAAGGTGGCCGATGTGCCCGGACAGGGAAAGGAGGCTTTCCCCGAATGGCCCGGCTATGAAATCGAAAGAAGCGAAGTTTCATATTTCGGCATCTGTCCCGATTGCCGGAATGAGCCGGATGCGGATAATCCGCACAAGAAATAAGCGTTAAACCCTTAAAAATAAAATATCATGGTAAAGACAAAAAAATGGATCTGTTCGGTTTGCGGTTTTGTGTACGAAGGCGCCAATCCTCCGGCGCACTGTCCTCAGTGCAGCGCTCCGGCCGATAAGTTCAAGGAATTGATAGAGGATGAGACGATGCTCAGTTTCGTTACCGAGCATCAGATTGGCGTGGCCAAAGACTGCGACGAAGAAATGAGAAAGGACCTCAATACCCATTTCATGGGTGAGGCAACTGAAGTGGGCATGTATCTGGCCATGAGCCGTCAGGCTGATCGCGAAGGCTATCCCGAGATAGCGGAGGCCTTCAAGCGCTATGCTTTCGAGGAAGCCGAACATTGCGCCAAGTTTGCCGAGCTGTTGGGTGAGGTGGTTTGGGATACCAAGACCAATCTTGAAAAGCGGATGTATGCCGAAGCCGGAGCCAATGCCGACAAGATGCGTATCGCCAAACGTGCCAAGGAACTGAATCTGGATGCCATCCACGATACGGTTCACGAGATGGCGAAGGATGAAGCCCGCCATGGACGCGGCTTTGCCGGCCTTTTCAATCGTTATTTCGGCAAGAACTAATGCAGGCGTGTATAGTAAAAAAGCCTGTTTCCATATGGAAACAGGCTTTTTTTTTCGTGTAGCGGGGACGAGAATTGAACTCGTGACCTCCGGGTTATGAATCCGACGCTCTAACCAACTGAGCTACCCCGCCAAGATTCGAGGGTGCAAAAGTAATAAAAAAAATCGAACAAGGAACAAGGCGTAAATTTTACATGGATTTTATCTATGTTTGGCTTCTGCGCCCGACTTTTTGTATCCTTGTCATTCCAATAAATGTAAATATCGGCGTCGGGACTGCAACCGAAAATGCTGCGACCATACCATTGCCAATGAGAGGATGTCTTTTCTAATATTTTGATACCATTAGACTTGCATGAATCCCAAATCCCCTCAATCCCTATAATTCGAGGCAAAGCGTTGTCTTCATTAAAGGAATCGTTTTGACGAAAGTGGCGAGCAATATTATTTATACGAACTCCAAATAGTTATCCCGATTCACGACGTGGAACTCGGCATGGGGATATGCTTCTTGAAATACTTTCGGGGCATTGGGCATCTTATTTCCCCATTTGAACTCCAAAGCCGTCAAGCTGTCTGCACTCTCTTCGATCAAGTCGATTTCTTGCTTATCGTAAGTACGCCAGAAATAGAACTCCTTATGCAATCCTTCGTTGAAACTCGCCTTGCGACGCTCTCCGATGATGTAGTTCTCCCACAGCGCACCTACATCCTGCCGAATGGCCAGCGGTGAAAATGCGCCGATAATCGCATTGCGGATTCCATTGTCGTAGAAATACCATTTCCCGGCTTTCGTAACCTCCTTGCGGAGATTCCGCGAGTAGGCTCCCAGACGATAGACAACAAAGACCTTCTCTAACAAGTCGAGGTATTTTTCAACGGTCGTCTTGCTCATGCCGAGCTGTTTGCCCAACTCCTCGTAAGAGACCTCGCTTCCCAGCTGAAAGGCGATAAGCCGCAACAGGTCGCGCATCCTACTCGAATTCTTCAAGCCGTCGATCGCCAGAATATCTTTCAGCAAATATGCCCCGACAATATCGCGTAGATAATCGGTCTTACGCTCGTAGTTGTCCATCATCACCACCTCCGGATAAGAGCCATAAATCAAGCGGGCTTCGAGGTTCTGACGGGTTTCAAGTGCCGTTTCCGTCTGTGAGATTTCCCGTTGAGAGAAGGGCGTCAGCAGGAATTGTGTACTGCGGCCGACCAGCGGCTCGCCCGTTTTGTTCAGCAGATCGAATGAAGATGAACCGATGGCCAATACGCTTATGCCCGGTATTTCATCGACAATCAATTTCAGTATATTGCCTATCTGAGGGATATTCTGCGCTTCGTCGATAGCCAACAGGTCGATGCCCTCCAACAAATGCCGGTAGTTGGCAACCGAACGATTCTCCAGCAAGGCCAATGTGTCGTAGTCTTCGCCGTTAAGCATCATCGTCCGACCAGGGTGATTATTCACGATTTTACGCATCATCACCGTTTTGCCCACACGCCGGGCGCCGAAAATCAATACCGTCTTATTGGGTGCGATCCGTGCTGTAATCTTCTCTTGAAGTAGTCTGTTTATCGTTTCCATATCTCAATCAATCCTTTTTGCAAATACACTCACTATTTTTATTAATGACGATTTTTATGCAAAAAACATGCTATAGAATGGCGATTTTTGCCGCTTTTAGTCTGAAAGCAATTGTTTCATCGTTCGTAGTAACTATAAATGTTAATAGCACTAATGGAGCTATTATTTACCAGACACCTGTATATACTAATTGAAAATTATACCAGTGGAAGAGAGGAAACGGTAAAATTGACTCGCCTTCCACGATAAAAGTGAACCCGATTATTGTCTGGTGTAAGTTCTCTTCTGTTGAGAATATTCATTATCATCTATGAGTTCGATTGTATTGTTGTCCTTGATTCTTTTTTCGTAACCGGATTTGTTCGCGAGTTGTATGTAACTTACTATATCACAATATCTTGTTTTGCCATTCGTGCCCATTTTGTTACCTATATGGTGCGGTTACGAACAAGTAACGTAGCGGTGTCTTGACTTGGATTCGGCAAGGATTGTGGTGGTGTTGGAGATAATCGGCAGCTTGAATGAAACATCTGTAAGACAATTCTAGTACTTCATTCTTCCGTATTCCGCTTTTTGTAGTAACTTTGTTGTTTGATAGTTCGAGGCTTAGGTATGAAAAAGATAAAAATGCTCGATCTCAAGGCGCAGGACAGACGCTGCCGGAGGAAGATCAGAAGAGGATTCAAACGGGTTATCAGATCGGTTGACTTCATCAACGGAAAAGAAGTCGGGCTGTTTCAGCAGAGGTTGGCGAAATATCTTGGTGTAAAGCATGTGATTGCTTGCGGAAGCGGCACGGATGCGATACAGATTTCCCTTATGGCATTGGATCTGGTCCCGGGAGATGAGGTGATAGTGCCGGCCTTTACCTTTGTGGCCGCAGCTGAAGCCGTGCGTCTTTTGGGATTGAAGCCGGTGTTCGTTGACATAGATATCAATACGTTCAATATCGATCCGGCTTCGGTTGAACGTGCCATTACCGACCGCACCCGCGCTATTGTTCCGGTGCATCTTTTCGGTCAATGCGCCGATATGACCTCCATTATGGAGATTGCGGCCAAATACCGTCTGTTTGTGATCGAGGATGCCTGTCAGGCTTTGGGTTCCGACTATATCATACGGGAAGGAACCGGTCAATTGCAGATGGGGCCCTTTACCTACGATTATCGTTGCACCGATCACGGTATCCGCAAAAAAGCGGGCACCATCGGACATATCGGTTGCACTTCTTTCTTCCCCAGCAAGAGTCTGGGTGCCTATGGCGACGGCGGTGCGGTGTTTACCAACAACGACGAGTTGGCCGACCGCATCCGCAAGATAGCCTGTCATGGTGCGGGTAAACGTTACATACACCAATATGTCGGAGTAAACTCCCGTTTGGATACCTTGCAGGCGGTGGTGCTTAACGCCAAGTTGCCTTTTGTGGAAAAGCATAGCGCTAAGAGAAGCCGGATAGCGGCCTTTTACGACAAGGAATTTGTGAGTTGCATGCAGCTGAAGGTTCCCTCGCGTGCACCGCATTCCACGCATATATTCCATCAATATTGCCTGCTTTGCCGCAGCGAACGCGAACGCAATGCCTTGCAGTTTCATCTGGAAAGTTGGGGAATCCCCACGCGCGTGTACTATCCGCTTCCATTGCATCTGCAACAGGCTTTTGCAGGACTGGGGTATCGGAAGGGAGACTTCCCGGTGGCGGAAAATGTGGCCAAACGTATTATGGCCATTCCGATTCATCCCACACTTAAGCGCCGCCAGATGCGCTATATCAGTAAGGGAATACTGAGTTTTTTTGATTAATTTCGCGGTTTGTCGAAAGTGGGGGGTAAAGCCCACTCCTTGGCCCTGTAGTTCAACGGATAGAACGGAAGTTTCCTAAACTTTAAATAGGGGTTCGATTCCCCTCGGGGCTACAAGCAACGTTGATTTTGAGGATGTTGGAATTATAGCACCCGATTTTACACCCTGTGGTGTGAGATCGGGGCTTTGTTTATCTTCCCGCTTTTCGCGATTCGTTTATTGTTTCCTTTGCCGCACTGTTTTTGAAAATTCATGCAGGCAGCGAAGCCTTTCCGGATGATGCGCAAGTTCTATCTCCGCAAAGAAACAAGGTGTCTCTCGCCTATGGTCGGTTGAGTTTTGATGGGGTTGATTGCTTCGTAGCGTGAGGGTGGGCTGCATATTGGGCGGAACGAGGATAAAAAAGAAAGCGGAATACAGGGGATACCGTATTCCGCTTTCTTATGCCCGGAAGGGCAGATACTTAGCGAACCACAAATTTCATAACGGCGGTTCCTTTGTCGGTGGTAACACGGGCAAAGTAAATACCGGCGCTGAGTTTGCTTACGCTGTAGCGGTAATCGTTGGTATTGAGGGCATTGGATTGGTAAACCTTCATACCGGCGATATTAAAGATGGCCACTTGGTTGATAACCGCATCCTGTGCATGGATGGTAACCATTTCCTTGGCGGGATTGGGGTAAACCGACAGGAGGGTTTCCAAACGGGCAACGTCTTGATTGGATAAGCTACGGCAAACGGTGATATCATCGATCATGAAAATGAAAGCGTCTTCCGAAACGCATTGAATAGCCAGATAAACTTCCTTGCCGGAAAACTCTTTCAGGTCGATGTTTACTTCTGTCCAGTCTTCTACCGGAGCTTCGCGCGTCGCTCCGATTTTTTCGAAGCTCTCAATCTTGTCGTCGGTGGTGGAAACGTACACGTTGTATTTTTCCAAACCGTAATCGTCCATATAGGTTTTCACAAAGAAAGTCATGAATTCCTTGCCGGCTACGATCTTCAGTTTGGGCGAGATCAGCCAGTCGTTATTTAAACCGTCTTCGGCGGCGAAAGATGCACCGAAACGTTCTCCTCCATGAGGGGCGGCCTCAAGGCCAATCGCTTCAGGATTGAAGGCGATAAAGGCGAAAGGATCTCCTGCATGGGGGAAAGTCAGACCATTGAAACCATAGGTGGTGGATCCGTCAGCGTCAACCGTTTTCCAGGCGGGATTGAATTCATCGATGGCGAAGTCTTCGCAATATTCGAAATCCATTACGTAAGGATCGGCCGGCGCCAAAGAGTTTATGGTTTTGGTGCAGGTGTCGTTGGTGATATCGGCATCGCCTTCAAGTGCGGAGAAAACGGTAAGGACATATTCCGTGCTGGGAGTGGAAAGGTCGGCTTCAAAGCTTACTTCAGCATTGCCATAAGGTTGCAGATCAACGTTTTTTGTCGATATCAGCTTGCCGTTTACCAGAAGGGAAACAGGCGTTTGGGCCGCTTTAAAGCCATTGCTTTTCACAACGGCAACAATCTCTTGGTTTTCTGCGAACAGACCGGTTGCGTTGGGTTTGGTGATTTCAGATACGAAAACGTCTTTTTCAACCGGGTTGGCATCCGGTCCGAAGACGGCGCGGATAGAGGGCGTTCCCAGATTATCCTGATAGTTGACGGGATTAGCCGTGGTGATATAAAGACCTACACCCGGAATCAAGTCGGAAATAAGACCATAGGAAGAGGAGCCGGTTTGAATCGCGGAAATCATGTAATCGCCGGCTTCCAGAATGATGGACGGCACTGCGTAGTCGCGCTGACCGGCGGTTGTGCCTCTGCGAACTTCGGTTTCGTAAATCAAGTCGCCCAGGGTTCTGGTGGCGCTGTTCCATTTGTGGATGGTGATGCCTACCGTCATGTCATTGGCTTCGCTCCAGCCGAGGGAAACGGCCGTCAGCGTGTCTTGCGTCACCAAGGTGAAAGGAATACCGCAACCGATGCGTCCTGAGGCACCGATGGCGTAGTTTTCATTGTACATATCCTCGGAAACGTAGTCGTATGCCATTACGTAATCGTTAACTTCGATTTCCGTTTCTTTAGCGTTGTCGAAGAGTTGCGCCTCTTCTTCTCCGTCTAAGTTGACTGTGGCAACAAATTTCACTTTGTCTCCGGCTTTGAGGCCGTTTATGGTCAGGGTTACGTCAACGTCTGCAATGGCATCGGCCTCGAGATTTTTTACAGTGGCTGTGCCTACTTGCGTTTCGCCCATTTTAACGGAAACGGTAGCTTCATCCATGGTGAGTTTACCTCTGTTTTGTACCGTAGCCGAGGCTTGGAACGCTCCGTTGACTTGTTTGGCCGGCATCAGACGGGCCAAGCCTGTGTTAAAGGCATTCAAACGGGCGTCTTTGTCGGCCACTTCAGTGACCATGATATTGCGAAGCCCCATTATGCCTTGCATATCGGCAGAGAAATAAACGGCATACGTGCCGGAAGTTTCCGGTTCCAAGAGAATATCCTTTGTTTCCCAATCTTCCACGAAGACTTCTTCATCTTCAAAAACGGTTTCCCATTCAGAAATGGGTTCTGAGGTCAGGCCGAAGCCGACATGGTAATTTTCCGTAAATTCCCAGATAAAGAAAATCATTCCGGCCCAGTAATCGTAAGAAAGGCGATAGGTTTTACCGGCTTCCAGTTCAAAGCATTGGGAAACAAGCGGCTGTCCGGTCATGAAATCAGCTTCGGCCACACCGTTCTCCATGATCCATGCACCCGGATAGGTGGAAACGAACCCGTTGTTGTCCAAATCGAATTCATAGGGAAGTTCCGTCAAGCCGTCGGTTTTCGTGAAACATCCGGCCGTTTGGTTGTCTTCGAGATTCATTTCTCCGGCGATAGGCAATACACCGGCCACAACCGTATAGGTTTCATTTGTGTTGACAGGGCTGATTTTGGCGTTGAACGTGTAGGTGACGGTCTTGCCGGATTCCAACTTGGTTTCGATGTCCTGTTTGATCGTATCCAGTTTGGATTCTTCATCCTCCGGATCCCCGAGGGCATACCAGATCGTGAAGGCTTCTGCATCGGCCGTGCCTCTGTTGGTTACGTTCAGCTGCACTTCAACTTCTTCTCCGATTTCGCAGCCTACAACAGGCAATACCAGTGTTTCAACCGCCAGATCATAAGGTCCGATGACGGTACAGTAGTCGCCGTCATACGGGTCCATAGACATTTCGAAAGTATAGGCAAAACCGGCCTCGAAAGTAAAGTCATCCAGGCAGGAATTGCCGCCGGCGATATAAGTTTTGTCGCCTTCGCAGGGGTTGATGACAAGAATGTCGTAAACACCGGCTTCGATTTCGATGGAAGCATCTTCATTGTCCAAAATAACCGATTCGAAATCCGTTGCCGAGGCGTTTTCGGGGATTTTGTAGTCGGCCATATCGTAATAGGTACGTAAAATGCTTTGGTTAAGACCGTACCGAATCATGTTTTCTGCCGTGTCGCAAAGGTGGGCGTCTTTGTCGAGCAGCATCTGGTAGCCGCTGCCATCTTCCCAGCAAGAACCTACAACCAGATTGATCGTAACTTTGTCGGGGTTGTCCGAAGCTTTTTGGGCTACATGTTTCAAAATAGGTTTCAGATTTCTGACAGGAACAGCGGCCCGTTTCTGAACGCCGTTGAGGCCAAGTCTCTGGGCCATTTTCGGATTGAGGTTTTTGCTCTGTTGAGCTTTGGCGCTTGCCGTCATGGCGGTGGCAGGCGCGGTGGGCGTGGCGGCTTTCTTTGCAATAGGCTGTGCAAAAGCAGCAGACAACAAAATCGTTGCCGACAGTCCCAAGGAAACAAGCATTCTTTTCATAATAGCTGTTTTTTTAGTTAGTATAATAGGTTAATTAGGGTTTCTCTTGTGTGATTTAGGTTGTTAATCGATATTCTGTTTGTATAAAATTTTGTATAAGCGTTTTAAATTTTACCTGATACCGTTCAATACATGCATTCATGTATGAATGTGAACACGGTTGTAAAGATAATCAAAAATTTTAGAATTGCCAAATTTATGATAAAAAAATCTGGAAGTGCCTTGCGGCGGTTCCACGGCAAACAGGTGCGGACGCAGGGAGTGTCCGTGAAAGTACATGATGACAGACATTGCCCTAAGATTGGTCAGTAAGATGTA
>CAMWNM010000013.1 GCA_947175635.1 uncultured Bacteroidales bacterium
TGTTTAAATTGCCGATAAAGCAGTTTATATTTTTTGTTGTCATTGTCCTCGTTTGGTTATGTTGGAAACCTTATTTTCTCTCTTTTTTCAACGAGCGCATCATCCGGTATCTTTATATCCAAACAGGAGTGCTGACAAATATACTGTTTATCGTTATTTGTCTTTGTTTCTTGTCTGCAATCATAGCAGGCATCCGAAAGAGATACACTACGTCTTATGCGCACATTTTTCTGATATTATCAGCGGCCATCATTTATTTTTCAGCCAGATGCGAAGGCAATTATATTGCACTGCCGAACTGGTTCGTTTTTTTTGGCTACAGCGATATACTTGCGGGATTGTCGCTATTCTTCTCGTTAAGTTGCCTCGTTTTCCAGCTTTATACGCCAAAAAAGAATTCCAATCAAAATGGAACTTATTATGGGATGATTCCTGATGAACCGATTACATCGGCTGAAGACGACTTGCTCAACTATCATCGTGATGCACTCAATCTTTATAAGACGATTAAAAGCTTCTCTGCGAATAGTTCACACAGTATAGGCATTGTATCTCCATGGGGCAGTGGTAAAACTTCTTATATGAATATGGTTAAAGAGTTGATGAGAAACGACCAGTTTATTATCGTTGATTTCAATCCGCGCCATTCCAAAGATGCCAAATTCATACAAAAAGATTTTTTCAAAGAACTCTGCTCTCAGCTAAAAATCTACAACGGAGAGTTTTCTACGCTTTTCGAAGATTACCTTGATGCTCTGAATATCATTGACCAAAAAGGCTTTGTCTCTTGGCTCAAATTCTACAGCAAACTAACCGATCGAAGGGATAGAAAAATAAAACTCCAAGCGGCCATAAGTCGATTAAATAGACGAATTGTAGTTTTTGTCGAAGATTTTGACCGCTTGCTGGATGTCGAGATCGTAGAAGTTTTTAAGTTGATCGATGAAAACGCTTCATTCAGCAATATCATTTTTATCTCTGCTTATGATAAGGAACATCTGCATAAGCTGCTTGGATCGAAATATGATAAGGAAGGAAGTAAATTCTCCGACAAGTTTTTCACGCTGGAAGTATATTTGCCCCGAAGACCTTATGAGATAATTTTGAATTTCATTTTCCAAAAGCTGAAAGAACAGCTTTTTTGGGATGAACAAGCGTGCGAACTCCATAAAACATGGCTACGTAACAATCGGGACATAATTCAAAAATATATACCCACCTTGCGGGATGCCAAGCGCTTTTTGAATCTGTTTCTAAGGGATTATTCGCTTATCAAAAACGAAGTTGTCTTTAGTGAGTATTTCTTGGTATCCCTTATCAAATACAAATATCCCCAAGAACTGAACGCGCTATATGAAAAAAAGTATTTAACTCGACGTCATTTAATATCGTCTGTGTTTGAAATAGTCAAAAACTGCGATGCACAATCAAAGGATATAATCGAAACGCTGTTCCCTGTCTCTAATTCCGATGCAATCAAAAAATACGAGTCAATTCGATATGAATCTTCTTTCCATAAATATTTCGAGAATTACGTTCATGGAATTCTGAGCATCGAACAGATGGGAAAGGTGCTCAATCTTGCAACTAATGATACCGAGGTTAGGCAAATTCTTGCTGACTGGAATGCAGACAATGCGATACAAGACTTGTTGAACTACTTGGATTTCAAAGATCTATTTTCCCATGGTTCAAAATTACATTTCGAAAGATATGTGGATATTTTGTTTTGGCTCACTTCTTATGTAAATCCATATATTCATATTGCCAGATTGATAACGAAAATCCATACCGATAAACTTGTCCAGATTTACGGATACGCAAACGAGACTGCATACAAACAGTTTATTGATTCGAAATTCCGCGGTGGTGAGTATTCCTACATAACTAGACAGCTGCTCCTTGACTGCTTAAGTGCAAAACATGATATCGAATTTATTTTCTTCCATAACGAAATTCTGAAATGGAGCAAATTATATCTCGACAACTATATCTCAACAGGAAATTCCAAACTCAATACGTATAAGAAAATACTTTATTCCTGCATTGTCGATGTGGATAAAAAATCCCAAAAGATAACCTTGGACACCGAGTCTTGCGAGAAAATCAAACAACTGATAGACAGGCATCCATGTAGCTATTTGGATGGATTCGTGTTCTTGGGATGTGTATCCTCAAGCCCTGATTTCAACAGTATCGCCTGTGAACCGTTTTGGAAACAGATTTTTGGTTCTGCCGATAATTTCGAAGCGTTCATAAGCGATTCTGCACGCAATACATGCGGCAAAATAAATTTAATCAGGAATTTTTGGAGGCTTTATAAACGGAATGATTATGAACAGCTTTTCTACGAAAGAATGGGTAACGTACAAGAAAAAATAGATGGCAGTCTTTGGGATGAGGTCAGTAAATTGGACAGACTTGAAGCGATTGATGAGGAGTATGAAAGAGAGAAAGCCGCATTCAAGCCAGAAATGAAAGGAAAATATCACGACAAATTGGAAGAATTAAAATCCAAAATAGAGACATTACATATTCCCATTAAATACAGAGAATCCGTTCTCGGTCAAATAACCCAGTCTCTTGATGAACTTGATCGGGACTAAATCCCGATATGTAATCGTTTGATTAAATATTTGTTAATCATTTATCCTACGGCATCCTCGCTATATCTTTTCGGCAGATATGAATATTACAAACGAATGGAGGGCGTGGCCAGACCATTCGACAGTCGGTGCGATATGTCGAGTATGTTTTTCGGCCTCAATTACATCCCCGTTTCACAGATTGTCCTAAAGGCCCAATATACCCGGCGATTTGGGGCTTCCCCCGTCAATGAGTTTTCTATCGGCCTCGCTTTTTCGGGCGGTTCTTTCATGAAGTGAGGGCAAAATAGATGTAAGGAAAAAGGGCCGTCTGCCTGAAGCAGACGGCCCTTTTCTTTTAGGAACGGGGATAGACGGATTACCTGTTCGACACTTCTTTCTTGAACTGAATCGGCGACATGCCCGTCTGGGTTTTGAACATCTTTCCGAAAGTGGATTGGTCGGGATAGTTCAGGTCTTTCGCCACTTCCTGAATGTTTTTGTGTTGGGTAAGCAACTGGTATTTCGCCCGTTCGATCACCATGATATGCATCCATTGGTTGGCTGAATAACCGGTAACCAGTTTGAGAATCGTGGTGAGGTATTGCGGGGTGATTTCCAATCGTTCCGAGTAAAAGGCCAGATAACGTTCTTTGTGTACGTTCTGATGGAGGAGGTGGAGAAACCGCAACACGATCATTTCACGGTTGGCCACCTTGGCCCCTTTCTTGCGCAAGGGCACTTTCTTACTGTAGAGGTTGTAGAGTTCGTAGCAGAAGATTTTGGCCGACTGATTCACGATATAGTTGTCGAAGATATCCTGATTCAGGAAAGGCGCACCTTCGATTTTCTCCATTTTTACAAGCAGGCTTTCGAACGATCGGGCGAATTGTTCTGCGATGCCTTTGTTCAGTCCGATCACGGGGTTCTGGAGAATGTGGAAATGCAGGTCGAGCGGCAGGGCGAAAGTAGGGGAGAAGAGGAAAAATTTAGTGCAGACAATCGCATAGGCCTTGAAATCCTTGCTGACGCTTTTATTGGCCAAAAAGAATACGGAATCGATAATCATGGCCTGTCCGGCCTTGAGGGTCTGGGGCTTGGCGTCCATTTCGAACTTGGTTTCCCCTTGGATACAAACCAAACAGCAGATGCTGGTGCCGTCCCATATCTTTTTTGCACCTGCAATCTGCGCGTCGATGGTTACGGCCGCGAATCCGGTGCTGTTTAATTCTTCATCGATATTTTGGAGATATGCAGGCAAGAAAGCATTGCCACGTAATCTGCGTTCTCTTTTTTTTCTCGGTTTCCTGACATTAGGGGCTTCCTCTTTTTCCACTTTGACAGTGCTCGCTTTCGGGTTGTTTTTTGCGTTTTTTTTCAAGGTTGTAAGATTTTGATGACCGGAACGAAAGGTTTTTGCTTTCAATCGGCGGAAATTAACGGGCAAATTTAATTAAATTCCAGGATACGTTTAGGGGAATATGTAAAAAAATCGACGGAATATCTCTTTTTGTCGATTAAATGTTTCTTTGCCGGTAAAGATGAAACGAAAATATTGTAAGAGAGAAGAAAGTTGCCCTACCAGGGGTCGAACCTGGAGACTTCAGATCCAGAATCTGACGTGTTGCCAATTACACCATAGGGCAATGGGTGGCTTCTTGCAAAAGCGGATGCAAAGATACGAAAATTTTTTTTGATACAATTTTTTTTATCAAAAAAAAGATATGCCGTCCGTCAGAAGTGCCTACCCCGCGGGGTGCGGAATTTAATGTACTTTCGCAGTCTAAAAAGTCCGGTTATGATTTCTTTTTTCATCTCGTTGGCGCTTTTGGTGGCCGGTTATTTCGTGTACGGAAAATTTGTGGAAAGGGTGTTCTCTCCCGACCCGAACAGGGCTACGCCGGCTGTGGCGCATCCCGACGGGGTGGATTTCGTGCGGCTTCCGGCCTGGAAAATGTTTATGATCCAGTTTCTGGATATCGCCGGGCTGGGGCCTGTATTCGGTACGATTCTTGGCGCGATGTACGGCACGGGTTGCTTTATCTGGATTGTGCTGGGATGTATATTTGGCGGTGCGGTGCACGATTATCTGGCCGGTATGCTTTCGGTACGCAACGACGGCAAGAATGTGCCCGAGCTTACCGGAAAATATCTCGGTTCGGGCATGAAGCAGTTCAGCCGGGTTATCAGCATCGTGTTGATGATTATGTGCGGTACGGTTTTCGTTACCGGTTCCGCCGGCCTGTTGGCCCGCCTTACGCCCGATAGCCTCAATATCAAATTCTGGAGTGTGGTCATCTTCCTCTATTTCATATTGGCCACTTTGCTGCCTATCGATAAACTGATAGGGAAAATCTATCCGATTTTCGGCATCTGTCTGTTGTTCATGGCCGCCGGTATCATGTTCGGCCTTATTTACCATGCCTGTTTGGCCGCGCCTGGCAGTATGCCCGAACTCTGGGAGGGTCTGGGCAGCATGCAGGCCTTGGCAGGAGGCAGTGAAAAGCCTGTTTTTCCGATGATGTTCATCTCCATTGCCTGCGGTGCCGTTTCGGGTTTCCATGCCACGCAATCGCCGCTGATGGCCCGTTGCTTTTCTTCAGAGAAGCAGGGCCGGCCTATTTTTTACGGATCCATGATTACCGAAGGTATTGTTGGCCTGATTTGGGCGGCCGCCGCCACCTATGTTTTTCATAACGCGGACTTGATGCGGCAGATAGGTCTTACCTATGCCGATGTGGAAGCCCAGGGCGGTCCTTTGGTGGTGAACGGACTTTCGCGGGTGTGGCTTGGTTCGGCGGGGGCGGTTCTGGCCATTGTGGGGGTGGTGGCCTGTCCCATCACCTCGGGAGATACGGCGATGCGGGCGGCACGCCTGATGGTGGCCGAGATGTTGGGATTCAGCCAGAAAAAACTTTCACACCGGTTGTTGCTGGCCTTGCCGCTGTTCGCCGTCGCGCTCTTGCTGCTTACCGTATTCAGCAACCAGTTCGGCGTGCTGTGGCGTTATTTTGCCTTTATCAACCAGTTGATGGCCATGTGTACGCTGTGGGTGCTCACCGTGTACCTCTTCAGATGCCGCGGCGGCTTGAAGTACGTGGTAACCTTGGTGCCGGCCGTATTCATGAGTTCGGTTATCTTTACCTATATCTTCCGCGCCCCCGAATGTCTCGGCGGAATTTGGGGCGGAAACGCTTTTTATCTGCACACCCTGGCCTACGTTTTAGGAGGTGCGTGCACCTTGGGTGTATGCGTATTGTTTATCGTATGGGCGAAAGGCAGGGGCAAACGCCGGAACAACGTGGAAAAAGAAGATTAAGGATTGAGGCCGGCAGACTTCTCGAAATATTGCCAGAGGGCGGTGCCGGGAACGGGTGCGGTGATGTCTATCGGTGTTTGCCGCACCGGATGAATCAAGTGTAGATAGCGGGCGTGCAGGCTTATGCTGCCGTCGGGGTTGCTCCTCCGGTCGCCGTATTTGAGGTCGCCTTGAATCGGACAGCCGATGGAAGCCAGCTGGGTGCGGATTTGGTGATGCCGCCCTGTATGCAGTTCCACCTCGATGAGGGTGTAGTGTTCCGAACTGCCGGCCAGATGATAGGAAAGTTCGGCTTTTTGCGCGCCCTGACGGGTTGGAGGGCAGATATAAGACTTGTTCTGCTTTTCGTTCCTGTACAGATATTGTACCAGCCGGTCTTCCGGTAAATCGGGCCTGTGGCGGGAAATGGCCCAATATATTTTGGAAAGCCGCCGATCGCGGATCAAGGCGTTCACCCGCTCCAAGGCCTTGCTCGTTTTGGCAAACAGCAAGGCTCCGCTCACAGGGCGGTCCAATCGGTGGGCCACGCCTAAGAATACATTGCCGGGTTTGCCGTCTCTTGCCTTGATGAAATCTTTAAAACACTCCACCAACGGCTTGTGCCCGGTTTTATCGCCTTGCACAATCTGCCCCGCAAGTTTGTTCACAATCAGCAGGTGGTTGTCTTCGTAGAGGATGGGGGCGGGCGGGTTCATCAATATTGTTCCTGTTGGTTGGGGAAAGAACCGGTTTTCACATCTTCCATATAACGGGAAACCGCGCCTGTGATTTCCGCTCCCAGATTATGGTAGCGGCGCAGATAGCGGGGCGAAAAACCTTGGGTGATGCCCAGCATGTCGTGTAAAACCAACACCTGTCCGTCGGTCTGGCTACCGGCTCCGATGCCGATGGTGGGAATCTTCACCGCCAGGCTTACATCCCTGGCCAGATCGGCGGGTATCTTTTCGAGTACGAAGCCGAAGCATCCCAATTCTTCCAGCAACTTGGCGTCATGCATCAGTTTCCGGGCCTCCTGCTCCGTGGTGGCGCGCACAGAATAGGTTCCGAATTTATTGATGGACTGCGGCGTAAGGCCGAGGTGTCCCATAACGGGAATGCCGGCCGAAATGATTTTCCGAATGGAGTCGGCCACTTCCTCCCCCCCCTCCAGCTTCACCGCGTCCGCGCCTGTCTCTTTCATGATGCGCACCGCCGACCGTAGCGCCTCCAGCGGGTCTCCCTGATAAAAACCGAAAGGTAAATCCACAATCACCAAGGCTCTTGAAACGGCCCTGACCACCGATACTCCGTGGTAAATCATCTGGTCGAGCGTCATGGGGAGGGTTGTGGGATGCCCGGCCATCACATTGGCCGCCGAATCGCCCACCAGAATGGCGTCGATACCGGTTTTGTCCAGCAAACCGGCCAATGAATAGTCGTAGGCGGTAAGCATGGCGATCTTTTTTTCTTCGGCTTTCATTTTAAGCAAGGTACGCGTGGTAACCTTGCCGGCTGCGGTTTGAAGTATCGTACTCATCGTGGGTGTTTTGACAGGCAAAAATAGTGAAACTTTCAGTTGCCGGCGCAACGTGGGAAAAACCGTTGCCGGAAGATTTTCCTTACGATTTTTGTGCTTGTGGCATAAGCCTAACTTTGTTACATTTGCAGGTCTGTAAAGCGGGCGGTTCGTTGTGAAAAGTCCGCAGTTACAAGTAGTTGCAAACTAAATTTTACGATTGTGGATATATTTGAAAAACTGCTGAAAAATTTCGGACCTCTCGGTCAGTACGCCGATGAAGCCGACGGTTACTACATGTTTCCCAAGCTGGAAGGCCCTGTTTCCAACCGGATGATGTTCAACGGAAAAGAACGTCTGGTATGGAGTCTGAACAACTATCTGGGGTTGGCCAACCATCCCGAAGTGAGAAAGGTGGATGCCGAGGCGGCCGCCGAATACGGTCTTGGCTACCCGATGGGTGCCCGTATGATGTCGGGACAGAGCAGGCAGCACATGAAGCTGGAACAGGATCTGGCCGATTTTGTAGGCAAGGAAGCCGCGTATCTTTTCAATTTCGGATACCAGGGCATTTTTTCCACCATCGATTGTCTGGTTGACCGCAACGACGTCATCGTCTATGATGCCGAAGCCCACGCTTCGCTTATCGACGGTATGCGCCTTCATATCGGCAAACGTTTCATGTATCGCCACAACGATATGGAATCGGCCGAAAAGCAGCTCAAGCACGCACAGGAAGTGGTGGCCAAGACCGGTGGCGGTATTTTGGTCATTACCGAAGGGGTGTTCGGCATGAGCGGCGATATGGGCGATTTGAAGGGTCTTGCCGAACTGAAAAAGAAATATCATTTCCGTTTGGTGGTGGACGATGCCCACGGTATCGGTACCATGGGCGCCAACGGTCGCGGCACGGGCGAAGAACAGGGCGTTGAAGACGCTATCGATATCCATTTGGGCACATTCGCCAAATCTTTCGCCTTGGTGGGCGGTTTCGTGGCCGGACCCAAAGAGATTATCCGCTATCTGCGTTTCAACCTCCGTTCGCAAATCTATGCCAAGAGTCTTCCCATGCCGATGGTTATCGGCGCCCAGAAGCGTTTGGAACTGATGAAGACCCATCCCGAATTCCGTGAAAAGCTGTGGACAATCGTTCGGGCCCTGCAAGGCGGTCTGAAGGAACACGGCTTCAATATCGGGTTGACCAACTCGCCCGTAACGCCGCTTACCCTGAACGGCAACGTGGCCGAAGCCACCAACCTGACCTACGATGTCCGCGAAGTGTACAACATCTTCTGCTCCATCGTAACCTATCCGGTGGTTCCCAAAGGCGTGATCATTCTCCGTCTCATCCCCACCGCCGTCCACACCTTGGAAGACGTGGATTACACGCTCAAGGCCCTCGATGCCGTAAAAGAAAAACTTTTCAACGGCACTTACGCCAAGATGGAGATGAAAGCGATGAACGCATAACCGGACAAGTGTCGGTTACAAAAAGGCGACGCGGAAGCGTTGCCTTTTTTTTTGATACAGGCGGAGCGCAAACTCAGGATAGCGTTAAAACAACCGGCCTACTTCCACCAAACAAGCCTCCTTGCGCATATCGTTGGGATTGGTGCCCGGAACGCCTTCGGGCACGGGCAGGCCCTCTTTTTCAAACAAAGTTTTCCAGAACGCCGGCAGATTACCCTCCGCATCCCGGAAATTCATGGGACGGGCAGAAAAAATCGGGCTGCCGTCCTTAAAGCGGTAGGCTTCGTAAACCAGTTCGGAGCAATACATCTTGCCGTTATCGGGTAAGAACGTCCAGTCGTAGGCTTCCCCCAGATGGCTTTTGGCCCGACGGATGGCATCCTTCACGGGAAAGGGTTTCCTGACGCGCATCACCACGATGCCGGGTTTCCCCTCCACGGAGGGGGCTTGTTCCAAAAAATCCGGCCATCCGGTCTTCACCACGCCATGTTCGCTTGAAGCTTCCAACACATACGGTGAACCGTTTTCCAGGCACACGATACCTACATGCGAAAATTTAAGGGAATCTCCTTGCGCGGTAGCCTGTACGATGGCGCGTGAAAAATCCGAACGCGTATCCGCAACAAACAGCAAATCGCCCGTTTTCGGCCGGTATCCGTAAGATAGGCAGGCCGTTGTGCCCAACAGGCAGGATAGGATAAAAAGAAGAATCGGGAGAAAGCGGAAATCGGTGTTTCCTCTCATGGGCTGTTTTTTTTGCAAAGATATGCGTCGGACGCGTAATTCAAATAAGTGTAGATTCAAAACAGAGGTATAATTATTTGTTATAGTGCTTGATTTTTTGTAGATTTGCGATTCTTCCGGTGTGTGTCGGATACCGGAAGATAATTTCGGATGAAAATCAAGTGTTTATAGAGCGTATTGTTTATAAAAAGGATAGTCATGAAAAATTCTGTGCGTTGCATATTCATAGGTCTATGTGTTTGGTCCTGCTGCGGTTGGGCAAGCGCATCGAATCAGGAGGCGGTTGATACCGTGGCGTTTTGTTTTGCGCAGGGAGAATCTATCAAGGGGAACATTATTGCATCTGCATTCTCCGATTTTTTAAGGAAAGACAGTCTGAAGATATTGGGAAAGAGCACAGACACAGTCTCGTATAAAGTGGCATATAAAGACTTTCGGATAGAATTTACAGGAAGCGGCGTGTCGGGAGGCGCGGTAAGCCTCGATAATATCCGGTCGGAGCAGACAATAGGCACGGTTACGGGAGATCTGAAAAAACAGTATATACAATGCACCGTTTCGTACAACCGGAACATTCATTTCGAATTCGGCGAAAATTATCTGAACGACCGTTCGGAAACCACTATTCAAGGTGTGGATTTGTTAGGAGAGGGAAAAAATCCCGACTTCAACCTGAACAGCGGGAGAAAGTGGCATACCGTTCTCTGCATTGAAAAGTCATTGTCTCCGGATGAAACGTTCACCATAGAAGGAGACACCTGCTTGGGCAATAGCGTAGAGTTACGTGTTCCGGAAAGATATACCGATATGTCTTGCCAGTGGTCGGGCGGAGCGGATATTTCAATAATGGATGAGGAAGCACATGAAATAAGTGTCAAAACAAGAGGAATGTCCTCCCTCACAACATTTGTCGAGTGTACGGTTTCTGGTTGCAATGACATTGCCGTTTCGTCTTCCATCCGTCTTCGTATGAAATATACCCCTGGCTCGGAGTTGACGTTCGATGATTGCCTTCCCACAGCGAGCAAAAGCATAACAGTCAAGGCCTCCAATCCGATGCCTGACGTGCATTACGAATGGGTCGGGTTGTCGGTATTCAAGGTGCTTTCTACGGGTTCGGGCTCGGAAACCATCGGATATCCGGTTCCGGGAGCCGATAACTTTACCATCAGGTTGAACACAACAGGAGGATGTCGGCCGTACAGGCAAGATGCGGTTGTCCACAGAAAATTAGGAAGCGATGTGAAGTTGTCGGTATTGGATTCGTGTCTCGCGGCCGGCATACCGTTCCATATGGCGACAGAACCGCAATTGCCGAATATGGATCTGACGTGGTCGGCTCCAGCCGGTTACCACATATTCGATGCGGTGGGGAGCGAGGTCAGAAAGGACAGGGTTACAGTTACAAGGAATACCAGTATGTTTGGCCAGACGGGACTCATCATGGTAAGCGATAAGGACTGCAAGGGTTCCACATCGGAATATGTCTCCATTTCGGAATCATACACGGAAATGGTGGTGAAGACAGAACAGGGCGTGATTTTACAAGACGGGGACAATGTCCCACCGGGCGTGAAGATCATATTTACGGCCCCTCAGCATAGCTCCATCACAAGTGGCTATAGTTGGTATACAAGCGTAGAGGGCGGTCTGTCAAAATTATGGAACGGCCCTGCGGAGATTACGGTGACGGCACCGGTCAAAGACTATTCCATTACGGTCTCGGTATCGTACACATCGTGTTTCGGTAAGCAAAGCAGGAAATATACACTGACGTCAAATGAGTGATTCGAGTTTATTGCCGGGTAAAATAGATATTCACGTAAAAGAAACAGTAATGAAAAGATTCATATATACAGCCCTATTGGTTTTTAGTGCTTTGTTTAGCCCTGTATCTGGGTCGCAGAACGAAATACCGGGACTCTTGGACACCATTGTTTGTGTGAAACCGGGCGATACGGTTAGACTGATTGAGTATAAGAATTCAATACGGGAATTGATAGAAAATAAGGAAAAAGCGATATGGTCTGACTGCTGCGACAAAGTGGAGGTAGATATAGTAGATATAAAAGAAGTACAGAGATTGGAAGGTGATGAAAAATCATTTCTAAAGGACGGTTGGCCGGTTGTAATTGTAAATAAGAATGGAGTCAATCTTACCATAGAGGTAACATATGCAAGACAGTTGAGATGTATCAATATTCCTGAAAAAAAAGAAGATGCTCAAACAGATGCTTCTTTGGCTATGTGGTATTTTTTCGGCAAGTTGCTTTCTGAAACTAAAATGGCTTCGGTGTCAGCACTTTCTGATACGGCTGTCTTAGTTACTGAACACAAGATAAATTTGACGTATCGGTTTGGTGTTTCGTTTCCTGAAAATATTCGATTTGAGATAATTGGAGATTCATGTTTCGCAGAGGATGGCAAGACGGATTTATGGGTAAAAGATGAATATAGATTATGTCATTTGAAATGGTTCATTCCGGATGTTATTGATTTTGATAAATGTACAGATACAAACGAATCAGTAACTCTTAAAGGCGATCTTGAGAATTATTTATATCAGGTTGTTTGTACGGCTACCTCTTGCGAAAATACCATTGCATCTGATACGGTGTTCATCGGCAGGCCGACACCAACACCCGCAATGAAGGATATAAATTGTGTCCCTTCTTCCGAAAACTCATTTGTGGCGAAAGTAAAGAATGCGGATTTCCGATTTTCGTATCACTGGATATTCGAGGAATCGGGCATCAATCGGGAACAGCAGTATTCCGAAGGAGATTCGGTGATTTTTTCCATCTCTCCCAATATGCCGGGTAGGTTATGGTTGACCTCCACGGGAGGCTGTCGAGCTTCGGATACAACTCCCTATGACTTGCACCGTAGCGTGATAGCAGGTGATATCCGGTTGGACGGAGACATCAACTGCATCTTCGGAGGAGACAGTTTAAGCCTTGTCTTGCAGAATGCGCCGCAGGAACGTATGATATGGAGGTCAGGGACAGTGGTGGATACATTATTTGGAAATGCGCCATTTGTCTGTGGTACAAACAGAAAAGACACAGGTATGTTGGCCGTAACTGTGTCCAGTGAATATTGTCCTGAGGATGCTGCTGTTGATACATTCAACATCCGCAAGGATTTGGCAGTTTCGATAGATCCGAACGAAACCTGCATCAGTGCCCATACCGGCCAGACATTCAAGGTTATTGGAAACGGAATCAAACCGGAGGTGCACTGGTATGGAAACGGAGTGGAGATAGACACGTCCATATACGGCCGCCCCGACAGCATCCGGTTGCGGCTTACCAATCCCGGAGGGGACAATGTGTATGTGTCGGTCAAGGCCAAGGAATGCGATAGGGAAAGCAGGGATACGCTGTTGTTGCGCCCCAAGCCGGAAATACCACAATTGGATACTTTAAGGAATGCATTGACGCCATGTATACCGTTGGGCAAGGCGGATACAATAGAGCTCCGGGTGGAACCGCAGGCGGGCGTCAGCTTCGAGTGGTTCTTTTCTGAGAGCAGTAAGTTTAAGGGAATAGGAAAATCGGACAGTAATACCATTCTGGTAAGGGTCGATTATGCGTTGTCGGATAGAGAGACCGATATCCCGGTGAGGGTTCGCGCATACACGGAAGGCTGTCCCGATAGCGCAACCATAGAGGATGTTCTGTATGCAACAGGGGCAGGGATAGGCAAGGAATGGGAGGTCATACAGCAGTTAGATGAAGAGGACGGGGAGATATGGGGATATATCATCGGGTTTAGCGAGGATGGCCAGGTAGTTAAGGATTACGGGAGTGTGGATCCTTTTGAAGGAAGATATACATTTGATTGGTATGCGGAAGAATTTTGTTTAGAGAACAATACGGGTTGCGGATACTATTTCTTTACCGAAGAAGTCGATGCGGCTTTCGATATATTCTGTAGGTTGACGAGTAAGGAGAGTCAGTGTTATTCAATATACACTACAGTAGCAGGAGAGGCAGCAAGGAACAAGTTGCAAAGAGAAGCTCCGGCGACAAGCGAGGCAAAGCCTGAGGCAAGAAAAGCACCGGAGTCGTCGCAGGAGGGGGAACGAGAAAAGGAGGCAACCGCATGTCCGGGAATCGTCTTGCACCCCAATCCCGTCCGTTCCGGAAAGTGTGTAAAAGCGGAGGGGCTCAGCGAAACGGAATCATTCACGGTGGAAAGCTATACCCAACAGGGGCGCTTCCTGTTCCGTAGCGCGGGTCAGGGCGCAACCTGTACCATTCCGACCGGGGCGTATGCGCCGGGGGTATATATCATAAGGATACAACGGTCCGGGAAGGCCATGCCTATTGTTAAAAAGCTGATAGTCATTTAATATAAACGCCCATGAAGACAAAATGTTTCGCCATCGTCATATGTTTGTCCTCCATATTTTGCGCCGGCATACAGGGACAGAGCTGTCATAGTTCTGTTCCGAAGGGCGTTATCAATGGAGATACATTGTGTATACCGTTCCGGGAGAGCGGGGTATGGACGTACCGTTACCGCTATCCGGAGGAAGTGGACACGTCGGAAGTGCGACACAGTGCGTGGTCGGTGTCCGGGGAAATAGAGAAAGTGTCGGAGGGGTTTGATTTCATTCAGGTGAAATCCACGGGAAGGGAGCCGGGACGTATACAATATACCTATCAATTGGAATCCGACCAGAATAGAACCTGTGTACAGAACGGCTGTGTCACGTATACCTATTACGCCGCGATCGACATCAACAAGATCGCGGAGATTGATTTTGCCCCGGCCATAGAGGGCAGCCCGTATGTCGAAGCGGGCCAGAGCGCCATCTTCGGGCTCGACAACCTGCACGGGGCGAACGGCGTGGAGTGGGAGGCCCCGGAGTCGCTGTCGATCGTAAAGTATTCCTCGTATAAGGACTATGCCACCTATAGGGTTGTTTCATCGCCGCAACCGGGCGATACCTTGCGGGTGCGGATGAGTTTCACGTGCCGTGGGGAAGTAACCGCCAGCGTGGCGCTGGCGGTGCGTACGGAAAAACCGGAGATAGAGGAACCGGAAGCATTGGATTGTCTGGCGGAAGAACAGGACAGCGTGTATCTTTCGGTAAAGTCTCCGCTTGCCGGATATGTCTATTGGTGGAGCAGCATGGAGGAGGATTGGGCGGTTATCCCCTTGAACGCACAGGGGAGCAAGGCATTGTTGCGGGCAAAAGGCGGAGAGAGTGGCGTGTTCGTACTGTACGCCACCAATGGCTATGGCACGGACACGGCAACAAACGTGTATAAGGTGAGGCGATGCGTGGAGCGCTGCGCATACGATACGTTGGGCATCGATATAACGGAAGCCAGTTGTCTGCGGCAGGGCGATACGGCGATCTTCCGAATCAAGGCGGATCCCGGGGCCACCACCTACAGATGGGAATTCGGAGGAGGGTGGGAGCCGTCGGAATATGTAGCGGAGAGTCCATACGACACCGTAGTAAAAGTGAAGGTAGGATCCCGTAAGGGTTGGGCAAAGGTTACCGGTATCAATTGCGCGGGCGAATGGACAATGCAGACGGCCGATTCGATAGCCATATCTTTGGGCGAGCTCAAATTGCAACATTATGACGGTTGTGTGCATATCGGCAAAGAAGACACGCTTCATCTGCAGGTGGAGAATCCCGTGGCGGGCTTGCGCTACGAGTGGCGTATACCGGAAGGATGGCGGCCGATTGGCAGCGACACCTGCGGCGAGTTGACCGTGTTGACGTTGGAGAATGCGGCAACGACGCAAATATATTCGGTATCGGCCTCTATTTGCGATAAGTTGTCCGACACGATACAGGTAAAGGGTGCGGACACGACACTTTTTCTACGTTTAAGGCAAGGCCGATATATAGCAGTGACAGAAAGTGGAAGTTCGGCGACAACCAAAACGTTCGACTTCGGTTGGTATAAAGGCTCCCTCACAGAGGAGAATTTTGTGGCAAGTTCTTCATGGATACTGGAGTCTCAACTAGAAGGGCAGGAACCGTTGCTCCAATATAGGGGCAATGGAGATAATACGTGTTGGACGGTAACATCGGCAATGTATACATCAACCCCGGCCATGTATTCAGCTTCAAAAGCATCCCCCCCGGGCCAAGAACAGCATGAGGAGAAAATAGCGTGTCAGCCGAACCCGACGACCAACCAAAGTCTCTTGCGTTGGGAAACGGATGTAGACAAAATCGAAATCATATCCGAGAGCGGCCAACGGGTGCGCACGTACAACGTAACAGGGTTACAACAGAAGTTGATCGATATGACGCATATGCAACAGGGCGTCTATATAGTCCGATTCTTAAGCGAGAAATCTCTTGTGGCAACTAAAAAATTGATTAAAAAATAAGGTGTTGCGATGCGGTGTTGTAAAATTTACCGTTTTATAACGACAACACTTTTCCTCTTTATTTCTCCATTCGTTTTTTCGCAGGTGAAAGTGAATATTGAAATAGAGGGAGAAGGGGTTGTTTGTATCCAAGACTCATCGTTTGACGGGCCGGGTCGATATAAATATGAAGATGCGGAGTTCTTCTGGCCTTGGTGGGGATGGGAAGAAGCTTTAACTATTCGAATCAAGCCGGGAAAACAATGTTATCTGGATGGTGTATGGGTAAGCCAATCGGAATCTGACAGTTCAATACAGATACCGAAGAGTTCTATTTATGCGGTTGTGCCGTTGGATCCTGCATCAAGCCATAAACTAAAACCGATTGGTATAGAAAAAAATGAACTATGTTACGATGTACCGGAAGCAGAAAAATTTGCCACATACCGTTTCGTATTTAAGAATGTAAAGCCTTGGGACGGTACACTTTCTCAGCCATGTATGGCTGGAACACATTGTTTAGTCTATACGGCAGAGGAGTTGATATATGCATGTACACAATCTTTTGATTTTATTCCCTCAAACTATTTGATACATATAAGTTTGCAGAACAATATTGATCTTAACGGAAAAGAGATATCCAGCCATAATGGGAGAAGAGGTATGATGTTGTTTGGCAATAACAGGACGATAAAGAACTGTTACGGACAAAAGAATAGAGAACTTTTTGCGAATATGTCGTACATATCCCAATTACATGTGTTAAGTGGAAATGTGCAACTTTTTTCCAATAATAATAATCCAGCTTATAGGACTATTACGGAGTGTACATCAAATACGGATGATTCTACTTCTGGCGGCCCTGTATTTTTTGTGGGAGACAATGACTATGGGCCTTCAGGAAACTGTATCAATTTTGGCGATAATGGGGGCGCCCAAAGTTTTTTCAAGAGAAAGACAAGGATTGCTGCTGAATATAACTGGATTAGACCAGTGGCAAATCTTATTAATTGGGGTAGTTCTAAAGTTATATCGTTTTCCAATGACAGTGTGGGGTGTTTTGAAATGGATCGATGGACTCAGCCCATCAATTTCTTTAATTATGGAAAAACAGAGCGTTTTTGGTCTCTTGAAAAGACGGATAAAGAATGTCTTTTGTTTAACAACAGCATTCTTGGCTCCAAAGCGTTTGGAGGGGCGAAAGATTCCGCAGGATATTACAGCATACCCAACGATAAGCTGACGGATTCGGCGTTCATGCGCAGCCTGATGGGAGATAGCGCCGAGCAGGACTTCATCTTCGAGGATGGCTTCTATCCGCGGCTTCGGCATATGGATGAGCGCCCGGGGCGGTTGTCGGCCTCGCCGATACTGCTGTATCCTGGTGAGAATGTGGATGATGTGAAGAATCCTTTTTATGTGGATACGAATTACGGGGTAAGATGGATATCCCTGTCGGAAGGTCTGGTGGATATTGTGGGCGACTCGGGCTATGTGCGGATGCCCGTAGCCAAGGACAGTGTAGTTCGGATAGAGGCGTGGAAGGAGGAGTTCAGCAAGCATGTGTACCTAACGATTCGGGGGAGAAGTTTCATCAACGAGGATTTGGGATACGATACGGTCTGTCCAGGAGATTCGGTGCGGATGGAGAGGACCTATGCGCGGCAGGCGGGGTGGAACTACGAGGTGGTTTGGGGCGATGGCAATGATGCGACACCGGACACGGTATACCGCCTGTACCTGCACCACCATCCCACGTACCGGGAGGAGGTGTGCCGGGTTGCCGTGGAGCGGGATTCGCTGCCGTACATCCACGGCGGGGACACGATATGGAGATTCGGGGACACGGAGCTGCGCCGCTACCTTACGGTGCACGGTTGCGACAGCATCCAGTACCTGCGTCTCGACACGCTGTACGTTCACCGGGAGCGCCATTTCCACGACACGCTGGAGGGATGCGTTGGGGACACGCTGCGTTGGCGTGGCCGGACCATCTCACAACCGGGTGCGTATGCCGATACGGTGCGGGACCCTTACAGGGGCGGCACGGACAGCATATACCACCTGCGCGCCGATATATACCCGAGTCACAGCCAAAGTTATACCGACAGCTGTTACATTGAGGAACTGCCCCACACGGTGGGGGGGCGACCGATGGCGGATTTCGGTCAGCGCACGGGGCACTACCTGACGGCACACGGTTGCGACAGCACGGTGAGCTACGAGTTGTTGCGTCGCTGGCGGCACTACCGAGTGCAGGTGAAGGTGCGGGGGGAAGGAGTGTCGGACGTGACGGACACCACCTTGCGCGAGGACGGTTTCCTGTGGATCACGCTCACGGCCACCCCCTGCCACAGGTTGGACAGCCTGCGGGTGGATGGCAGGGACGTGCCGCCGCAATCCCGCTGCCTGCTGGAGAACCTGGAGGGGGACTGCATGGTGGAGGCGGTGTTTGCCGCGCGGCCTTCGGCGGGGGAGCTGGAGTTGGAGGTGTGCGCGGACTCGTTGCCGGTATATTATTCAGGGGTGCCCTACGGGGAGGGGTTGCATGAGGTGCGCCTCTCCACGGCGGAGGGTTGCGACAGCGTGTTGCGGCTGCGGGTGAGCGGGCGTGAGAACACGGCCATGATTTCGGTTTTGGATACGATAGCGCCGCTCTGCGGGGAGAGCGAGATAAGATTCACCTATGCGGTGGAGGCGGGCAGCCCGCGCAGACTGCGCGTGGCGTTCGATGATGCCGCCCGCGCCTCGGGTTTCCGGGACACCGCACTGGCTGTCGGGGGCGGCGGGGGAAAAGTAATCCTGCCGCTGCCGGAAAACGTGGCGCCCGACCGCTACGGCCTGTGCCTGTATCAGACGGATGGGGCGGGTTGCAGCGCACAGGCGGGGAGTCTCACGTTCGAGGCACGGTATCCGTCGGGCGTCATCGTGCAGAAGTGGGACGACGTGCTGTCGGTGCTGTCCCCGGAATACAACGGGGGCTACGAGTTCTCGGGCTACCAGTGGTACCGCAACGGGGAGGCGCTGGCGGGCGCCACCGGGCCGTACTACACGACAGGGGAGTACTTGCGGACGGGAGACGAATACGCGGTGCTTCTGGAGCGAGCCTCGGACGGGTTGCGACTGCTGAGTTGCGTCTATAAGGCGCGTCGTGCGCCCGGGGAGTCGTTGCTTCACATCGTGCCGAATCCGTCGCGAGGCGGGGAGGAGGTGTTGGTTACGGTGGCGGGGAAGCCGGAGTCGTCGGGGTACATGGAGGTGTACGAGGGGACGGGTCGTCGGGTTTACCGCGGTCGTTTCGAGGGCGGCACGCACGTGTTGGTCGGTTTTCGCATCCCGGGAACGTATCTGGTGCGCGCCGTATCGGAAGACGGTAAGTGGACGGCCTCCGGTAAAATGGTGATAATGTAACGGATATTATGGGTGTATTGAAGATATGCGGAATCGGGAACGGGCTTCGTCCGGGAGCGCGCGGGTGCATGTGTGTGCTGCTGTTGTTATGCTTTACGGGCGGCCTTCATGCCGGCGGCACGCTCGATGCCGACAGGCGTCGGCACAAGCTCTCGGTTACGGGCCGGGGCGGCATCGCCACGATGCTGTACCGCCCGGAGAACGGCAGCTACCGTGTGGGCGGCGGCGGAGGCGTGGGCCTGACCTATGCGTTTTATTTCCTGCCGTACATGGGCGTGGGGAGCGGCCTGGAGTTTTCTTTTTTGCGTTCCTCCTACCGCACGGCCGCAAGGGACTACACCCAGAATGCCTATGACGGGGATCCGATGTTCGGGGGAGAGGGGGAGCCGTTCTGTTTCCGGGTGGAGATGAGCGGTGAGCATACGGTGCAGCAGGCCGCCTACCTGTACGTGCCGCTGATGCTCCGTTTCCGGGTGCGGTGGTTCAGTTTCGGGATAGGCGCCAAGGCGGGTTTGCCGATATCGGGCCGTTACGACCGCTACATGGGAACACTCAAGACATCGGGACTCTACGCGCGTTTTCCGGAGGCTTTCGAGAACATACCCGAACACGGCTTCGTGGATAAGCGTGCGGCCTACGGGGGCGGACGCCTGGAGCTGCGCACGGATTGGTCGCTGAGTGTGGATTTCGGCATCACATGGCGGCCCGAGGGCAGGGGAAAGGGCAAAGGCGGCCGGGTTCCGTTCATGGACGTGGGCGTTTTTGCCGACTGGGGCCTGCGTAACTTGCACAGGGCGGCGGATAAGGGCGAGGTTTCCGCCTATCCCGTCACGTACGACACGGAGGTTTACGGCTGTCTGCGGCATCACGACGGCCTTACAGGTGCATCGGGCAGGCCTGCCGCCCTGCGGAGTCTGGCCGTGGGCGTCCGTGTGGCCGTGGGCCTGAGCTGGCAGTGAGGGGCATTCAGGAATTAGCCTGTCTTTGGCCCCTGTTCTTTTGGGCAATCTTGATAAGGCGTGCGATATTGTCGATGGCAAGGGCCAGATCCTGCCGGCTTCGGTTGGGCGATAGTTGGCCGTTGGCCTCGTGGACGGTGCTGAAAATGGCCGAGATTCCCTGCCGGTATGCGTTTGGCGTATCGTTGTCCGTATCGCCCGCCACCACGATAAGCGGCACGCCGGCTTTTTTTGCCCGTTTGGCGATGCCTCCGATCACCTTGCCCTGCAGGCTCTGCCCGTCGAACCGGCCTTCTCCGCTGAACACGTAGTCGGTTTCCTTCAGCAAACGGTCAATATCAACGGCCTCCAGCAAAGTGTCGATGCCCGATTGCAGTCTGGCTCCGAGAAATACCTTCATGCCGAACCCGCATCCGCCCCCCGCGCCGCTGCCGGGCAGGGATGCGGCCATGCGATGGAGTTTGCGGACAACCACCGCATCCAGATGTTGTAAATTCCTGTCCAATCTGTGAACCATGCGGGCATCCGCGCCTTTTTGGGGCGCGAATACGGAAGCCGCGCCTTTTTCCCCGTAGAGAGGATTTCTTACATCGCACATCGCAATCAGTTCCGTTTTTCCGAGGCGAACATCGAGACCGGAAAGATCTATGTCTTGAATCTTGTTCAACGTACCCCCTACGGGCACAAACGGATTGCCTTTGGCATCGGTGAACCTGACGCCCAATGCGGCGGCCATGCCGCAGCCTCCGTCGTTGGTGGCGCTGCCGCCCAATCCTACGATGATTCTCCGGCATCCGGCCTCCAGGGCCGCCTTGATGATTTGGCCAAGGCCGTAAGTGGTGGTGGCGGCCGGGTCAGGGCGGTCTGCCGCAAGCGGAAGACCGGCGCAGGCGGCCATTTCTATAATGGCGGTCTGGCCGATCTTGCCCCAGGCGACAGGCGTATCCTCGCCATAGGGGCCGCAAACGGAAAGGCGTTTCCGGCAACCTTGTCCGCACGCCCGCAGGAATGCTTCCACCGTGCCTTCTCCGCCGTCGGCAATGGGAACGGCTGTAATCTTGCAGTCGGGAAAATGCAACTGGATGCCTTTTTGCAAGATACGGCAAACCTGCACGGAAGAAATAAATCCTTTAAAAGAGTCGGGAAGGATAAGCGCATTTTTCATAAGCGGGCGGAAAGGAAACAGGCGAAATTACCGTTTTTTTTCTTAGCTTTGCATGGTGTGGTCGGGATAAGGCGGATATGTTTGTGTACTCATATGATAATAAAAAAGATAAGTTGCTCGATATTGAAATAGAAACCTTAAAAAACACGGTTATGAAAAAAATCTTTTCGTTTTTGTGCATCTCTTTGATGGCGACGGCAGTTGTTTCGGCGCAGGAGAGGTTTGTAAGTGAAACCGCCCAGAACCGCAAGGCGCTTTTGGAAGAGTATACGGGGATACACTGCGGCTATTGTCCTGACGGACATGCGCGGGCCAACGCCTTGTTGGAAAAATATCCCGACGATTTGTTTATCATGAATATCCATGCCGGCGGTTACGCTACGCCTGCGGCCGGCGAGGTGGACTTACGCACCCCTTATGGGGAGGCGCTGGCCTCCAATTCAGGACTGAGCGGCTATCCGGCCGGTTCGGTAAGCCGCCATATATTCAGCGGAAATGTAACGGCCACCGACAGAGGGGCCTGGGCAACGAATGTGCCGAAGATACTGGCGATGCCCAGTTACGTCAATATCGCGGCCAAGGGAACGTTGGATTGGAAAACCCGCGAACTTACCGTCAAGGTTCAATTATATTACACGGGAAGTGCGGAAGTGGCATCGAATTTTGTTCACGTGGCCATTACGCAGGACAATATCGTGGGGACGCAAAGCAATTACGGCAACTATAACCCCTCCCAGATTCTGCCCGGCGGAAAATATGTGCACCACCATGCATTTCGGGATTTTCTGACCGGTCAGTGGGGCGAAGAGGTTTCTTCCGTGGCGGAAGGCGATTTTGTGGAAAAAACCTATACAAAGGTTTTGCCTGAAATTATCGGTAACGTGGATTTGGAACTGATCGATCTTCACGTGCTTGCATTCGTAACCGAAACCCGAAACGAAGTGGTGAACGCCTGCAATGTGCAGGTGGAACACCTGAACGGCCCCGATTATTATGTGAAACTGGGCGATCTCTCGCAAGTATTGGATAATTCCTGCGATATGGATGTCCGCATGTCGGTCAAACTGGAGAACAAGATTGCGGCCGAACCGATAACCTCCCTTACATTCCGCTATGAAACGCCTGACGGCGAGGGTGAGTTTACCTACGAACCGGAAGAACCGATGGTGGCCGGTTTGAACTATACCTTGACAACTGCCCCCATCGCGATATCCTCAAGAAACAAGGAAAAAAACATTGCCCTGCAGGTTGTGAAGATAAACGGCAAGGAATATGAAAACGGAAACGTGGTGGAAGCCAGCGCGGTGAAGACGATGGGAATCTCTGCCACGTCAGACATCGTCATCAACATCTGGCAAGATAAATACGGCACCGACATCACTTGGCAGCTCAAGGAAATTGAGAGCGCCACGGTGCTGGCCTCGGGTGGTCCGTATCCCGATTTGTCAGGAACCAGCAACACCAAACAGCAGACGGCAAACGCCACTTTGGCCGACGGTTGCTATGTATTTGCCATTTACGATAAGAACAAAGACGGTATCAATACCTCCTACGGGGCCGGTCATCTGTCGGTTGACGATGCCGAGGGCAAGGTTGTTTTCGAACACGACGGAAAATACAAGGACAGCTTGCGCTTTTTGGTGAAATTTGATCCGGATTTTGTAAGCAATCAAAAGGAAAATGAGGTTTTCCAAGCGGTTCTTTTGCCGAATCCCGCTTCCGAATACAGCGTGTTGAAAGTGGATATGCCGGCTGTGAAGAAGGTGCATGTCCGCCTGATGGCCGTTAACGGAAGCTGCGTGTTGGATCTGGGCAAATCCACCTTGAACGCTGGTTTGCAGGAAATCATGCTTCCCGTAAAGAATCTGAGCGAGGGCATGTATTTTGTAACGGTACAGGGCGACGGCGTGAACCTGACCCGTAAGTTGCTGGTGATTCGCTAAGCGTGTTGCCGGGGAAAGTTTGCACTACCGCTTCTTTTTTGTATTTTTGCCGCCGTATTGCGGCAGTAGCTCAGTCGGTAGAGTGCAAGCTTCCCAAGCTTGAGGTCGCGGGTTCGAGGCCCGTTTGCCGCTCAGAAAAGAGAAGGCTCCGTTTTCGGAGCCTTCTTCTTTTTTGAGGAAGTGGTATATGATGACGGCGATAGCCTTAGGATAAGTCAAAAAGATATACCTTTACGGACAAAGGAACCGTCCGTGAAGGTATATGAAGACGGCGATAGCCTTAACATAAGGCAAAAAGATATACCTTTAGCGGACAAAGGAACCGTCCGTGAAGGTATATGATGACTGTCTGTTTCACAACATAAGTCAAAATGATATACCTTTAGCGGACAAAGGAACCGTCCGTGAAGGTATATGAAGACAGACTCTACCTCAACTTAAGTCAAAAAGATATACCTTTAGCGGACAAAGGAACTGTCCGTGAAGGTATATGATGACTGTCTGTTTCACAACATAAGTCAAAATGATATACCTTTGTATCTTTACGGAAGTAGGGGAGTGCTTTTGCGGCGCGTACCCGCTTAAAGAAATAATCAAATGTTTGAAAGTCTATCCGATAAACTCGAAAGAGCCTTTAAGGTACTGAAAGGACAGGGAAAAATAACCGAAATCAATGTGGCCGAAACCTTGAAAGAGGTTCGGAAAGCCCTTTTGGATGCCGATGTCAATTATAAGATAGCCAAGCAATTCACGGATTCGGTAAAAGAAAAGGCCTTGGGGCGCAATGTACTTACGGCTGTTTCTCCTAGCCAGATGATGGTGAAACTCGTTCATGACGAGCTTACCGAACTGATGGGCAGCAAGGAATCCGAGCTCAACCTTCAGATCAACCCTACCGTGATACTGATGGCCGGTCTGCAAGGTTCGGGTAAGACCACGCACTCGGCCAAACTGGCCTGTTACCTCAAGAATAAAAAGGGCCGGAAGCCGCTTTTGGTGGCTGCCGACGTATATCGTCCGGCCGCTATCGACCAGTTGGAAACCTTGGGTAAGCAGATAGATGTGCCTGTCTTTTCACAGCGGGAGGAGAAAGATCCGGTGAAGATTGCCCGTCAGGCTGTGCGCCATGCCAAGGAAAACGCCTTTAATGTGGTGATTGTGGATACCGCCGGGCGTTTGGCCGTGGATGAGGAGATGATGGATGAGATAGGTCGCATCAAAGCCGAGGTGAATCCGCAGGAAACTTTGTTCGTGGTGGATGCCATGACAGGTCAGGACGCGGTAAACACCGCCAAGGCTTTCTACGATAAGTTGCACTATCAAGGCGTTATCCTCACCAAGTTAGACGGCGATACCCGAGGCGGAGCCGCCCTCACCATCCGTTCGGTGGTGAGTGTGCCGGTGAAATTTGTGGGGGTGGGCGAAAAGATGGAAGCCCTCGACGTGTTCTATCCTTCGCGTATGGCCGACCGTATCTTGGGGATGGGCGATATCGTTTCTTTGGTGGAGCGCGCACAGGAACAGTACGATGAGGAGGAAGCCCGCAAGTTGCAGAAAAAAATCCGCAACAACGAATTCAATTTCGATGATTTCTATGCCCAAATTCAGCAAATCAAGAAAATGGGAAGCATGAAGGATTTGATGGGCATGATCCCCGGTATGGGCAAGGCACTTAAGGAGGTGGATATCAAGGACGATGCCTTTAAGCCCATCGAAGCCATGATTCAGTCGATGACTCCTTATGAAAGAGCCAACCCGCAGGTGCTGGATGCCTCCCGCCGTAACCGTATCGCCATGGGGAGCGGCACTTCGCTGGCTGAAGTGAACAAGATGATCAAGCAACTGGAAGAGACCAAGAAGATGATGCGGGCCGTATCCAAACCGGGAGTGATGCAGGCCATGCGCAACATGAAACGCGCCCGCCGGTAGGAACGGGGCCTGGTAAAAGCAATACCTAACACACAAAGCATATGAGACTGATAGACGGAAAGACAATCAGCGAAGCCATCAAAAAAGAGATCGCGGCCGAAGTGGCTTCCATGATCGACAAGGGCAAACGTGCCCCCCATATGGCGGCCATTCTGGTGGGCAACGACGGGGCGAGCGAAACCTATGTGGCCAGCAAGGAAAAGAACTGCCGTTCGGTAGGTATGACTTCCTCTCTGTATCGTTACGATGCCGGTATTTCCGAAAAGGAGCTGCTTGATGCGATTTCCTTTCTCAATCAAGACGATGATGTGGACGGTTTTATCGTTCAGTTGCCTTTGCCCAAGCATATGGATGTGGACAAGGTGATCCGGGCCATCGACCCCGAAAAAGACATAGACGGTTTCCATCCGGTAAATATGGGCTGTCTGGTATTGGGCGAGGATACGTTTGTGCCGGCCACTCCTTACGGTATCATGGAGCTTCTGGAACGTGCCGGTATCGAGACTTCCGGTAAAAAATGCGTGGTGCTGGGCCGCAGCAATATCGTGGGAACGCCAATGGCGTTGCTGATGAGCCGCAACAACCCCCATGCCAACGCAACCGTAACCATCTGTCATAGCAAAACGGCCGATTTGGCGGCAGAAGCCCGTATGGCCGATATTTTGGTGGCCGCCATCGGAAAGCCCGGTTTTGTTACGGCCGATATGGTGAAAGAGGGTGCGGTGGTTGTGGATGTGGGTATCCACCGAGTGGAGGATAAGACCCGGCAGAACGGTTTCCGTTTGGTGGGCGATGTGGATTTTGATCAAGTCGCGCCCAAATGTTCGGCCATCACTCCGGTTCCCGGTGGGGTTGGCCCTATGACGATCGCGGCTTTGCTGATGAATACGATGAAAGCCTATCGCAAACACATTTCGGCCCGTTGAGCAAGCCGAATCATTCATAAATTCCCTACAAGACAGAGAAGATGACGCTAATCAAATCCATATCCGGTATCAGAGGAACCATCGGCGGTGTGGCGGGAGAGAACCTCACGCCGCTGGATATCGTGAAATTCTCCTGCGCTTTCGCCTGCTTTCTGCAAACGCGCCATAAGGGAACGACGGCGCGGAAACCCCTGCGCATGGTGGTGGGGCGCGATGGACGTATGTCGGGCGATATGGTGGAGAAATTAGTTACCGGCAGTTTGCTCGGGATGGGAGTGGATGTGGTGGAACTGGGTCTTGCCACCACGCCTACGGTAGAAATGGCCGTGGTACGCAACAAAGCCCAGGGCGGAATCATCATCACCGCCAGCCATAATCCGGCACAATGGAACGCTCTTAAGTTGCTTAACGAGAAAGGCGAATTTATCGATGCCGGGGAAGGGGCCGAAGTGGTGCGCCTTTCGGAATCCGGCCGCATGGTTTTTGCTCCGGTGGAACAATTGGGCAAGCGTACATCCGATACCAAGGCACTTGCCTGGCATATCGATAAAATTCTGAAACTTAAAACCGTGAGCGAAAGGGATATCCGTGCGGCCAAACTGACGGTGGTGGTTGACGGGATCAATTCGGTGGGGGGCGATGCCATTCCGCGTTTGCTCAAATGTTTGGGGGTAAAGAAAGTGATTGCGCTCAATGCCGTTCCCGACGGGCGTTTTGCCCATAATCCCGAACCGCTTCCGGCGCATTTGAAGGATCTTTCCAAGGCGGTAAGGGAAAATCAGGCCGATATGGGGATTTCAGTGGATCCGGATGTGGACCGTCTGGCGTTTGTATGCGAAGACGGCAGTATGTTCGGAGAGGAGTACACCCTTGTGGCCGTGGCTGATTATATACTGCAGCACAAGAAGGGCAACACGGTTTCCAATATGTCTTCTTCCCGAGCCTTGCGCGATGTTACCGAGAAGAAAGGCGGCCGCTATTTTTCGGCGCCTGTGGGCGAGGTGAATGTGGTGGCCCGGATGAAGGAGGTGAAGGCGCTTATCGGCGGCGAAGGCAACGGAGGGGTGATTTATCCGCCTTTGCACTACGGTCGTGATGCTTTGGTGGGCGTAGCTTTGTTCCTGACCTCTTTCGCCCAAAAGCGCAAAGAAGACAAGAACTTTTCGATGACCGCTTACCGCAAGTCGTTTCCCGCTTATGTGATTTCCAAAAACCGCATCGAACTGAATCCCGGTACGCAGGTGGATAAGGTTCTGGCACAGGTAAAGAAGAAATATTCCCGAGAAAGGATGTCGGAAGAAGACGGCATCCGTATCGATTTCGAATCGAGCCGGGAATGGGTGCAGCTGCGCCGTTCCAATACCGAACCGATCATCAGGGTGTATGCCGAAAGCACCACGGCCGGAAAAGCCGATGCCCTGGGAAAACGGTTTGTTGAAGAAATAACCCTTGCCCTGGGCAAGAAATAATACCTGAAATCATGAAAACGATAGCGCAAGCTGATTTTAAGAACAGGAAGGTACTGGTACGTTGCGACTTCAATGTGCCGTTCGGCAAAGCGGGTGAAATTACCGACGACACCCGGATCAAGGAGTGTTTGCCCACGATCCGAAAATTGCTGGACGACGGGGCGTCGCTGATCCTTATGTCGCATCTGGGCCGGCCGGCCGGTACGGGTTATGAAGCGGCTTTCAGCCTTGCTCCGGTGGCGAGGCATATCGAAAGCCTGTTGGGCCGCAAGGTGGTTTTTCCCGGCGATGCCTTTGAGGATGCTACCGTAAAAGCTGCCAAAGCCTTGCAGCCGGGCGAAGTGATGCTGTTGGAAAACTTGCGTTTCATCAAAGGGGAAACCAAGGGCGATGAGGAATTTGCCCGGTATCTGGCATCTTTGGGCGATACGTATGTGAACGATGCTTTCGGCGCGGCACACAGGGCGCATGCCTCCACGGCGGTCATCGCCGGTTTTTTCCCCGGCAACAAATATTTCGGTCTGTTGATGGCGCATGAAATCGAGAATCTCGAAAAACTGCTGCATCATGCCGAACATCCTTTCACAGCCGTTATCGGCGGCGCCAAGGTGTCGAGCAAGATAGATGTGTTGAAAAACCTCGCCGACAAGGTGGACAACCTCATTATCGGCGGCGGTATGGCCTATACATTCGTAAAGGCCACGGGAGGCAGCATCGGTACCTCCTTGGTGGAAGACGACAAACTGGACACCGCCCTCGAAATCCTGGATACCTTTAAGCGGAAAGGCGTGCGGCTGATTCTGCCGGTGGATACGCTTTGCGCCGACCGTTTCGACAACGATGCCGAGCGCAAGACCGTGCCCACCGATGCCATTCCCGACGGTTGGATGGGGATGGATATAGGTCAGGAAACGATTGCCGCTTATGAAGCGGTGTTGAAAGAGTCGCGTTCTGTGCTTTGGAACGGTCCGTTAGGGGTATTTGAAATGGAAAATTTCAGTAGAGGAACTTTACAGATAGGCCGTTGTATAGGAGATGTAACGGCCCGTGGCGGCTATACGGCTGTGGGCGGCGGCGATTCGGTAGCCGCCGTGAACCGCTTGGGTCTCACCAAAGGTATTTCGTATATCTCCACCGGCGGCGGAGCGATGCTCGAATATCTTGAAGGAAAGAAACTGCCCGGCGTGGAAGCTATTTTGAATTAGTCTCTTGTTGCTTGCGGCGGTGTGTTTCCCTCTCCGCCGCAAGCGAAATATCCCGCCGCAAGCGAAGCGGTGCTATTTGATGGCGCACCGCAATACTTCCTCCCCTTCCAGAAAAGCCTCCAGCCTGTCGCCGATAGAGACTTTTCCGACGCCGGGCGGCGTACCGGTAAAGATATAATCGCCCGTCCGCAAGGTAAAGAATTTCGATATGTGGCTGATGATTTCTGGTATGGAAAACAACATGCGGGCTGTATGTCCGGTTTGTACCGTTTCTCCGTTCTTTCTCATCTCGAAGTGCAGGTCTTGCATCCCTTGCCTGAATTTTTCCTTGGGGATAAAGTTGCCGATAGCTGCCGAATTGTCGAAACTCTTGCAGATTTCCCACGGTAGTCCGGCCTTGCGGCAGTCCCGCTGGAGGTCACGGGCGGTAAAGTCGAATCCCAATGTACAGGCATCGTAATAGGTATCGGCAAAACGCGCCTCTATATTCTTGCCGACTTTGCAGATGCGGAGAACCAACTCGGTTTCATAATGCACCTCCTGCGTGAAGTCGGGAATAAAGAAAGGTCTGTTTTTAATCAAGAGGGCCGTGTCGGGCTTACAGAAAAAAACGGGCTGTTCGGGCACGGCGGAATTGAGTTCGGCAATGTGTTCGAGATAGTTCTGTCCGATGCAGATGATTTTCATGCCAGGCTGTCTTTTGAAACGGATGTCAAACTTGCGGAAGGCTAATCCATTCCTCCGCCTCTTTCCTCATTGGAGTTTCTTTGCCGGTTTCGCTGCTTCTGCTCGCCTTGATTGATCTTGTAGGTGAGCGTTACATAAAGCGCGGTGGAATTTTTGGGCTTTCTCTTTTGATGTGAGATGAAACCATCTCCGGTAACGGTGTTGTTCCATTGCTGGGTGTGGAAAAGGTCGCTGACCCGGAGTCCCAGATTGAGCGTCTTTTTCAGGAAAGTTTTCCTTACCGCCAGCTCACCCGAAACGTTTTGGTCGAATTTTGTCTGTCCCCAATAGGAAGGACCGCGGTAGCGGCAGGAAAGCTGTACGGTGAAATCCAACGGCAGGTTCATCGTGGTGTTGAACTGGGCGCTGTAGCTGAGGCCTTCGGCCGAAGAGGACTCGTCAAGTACATGGTCGGAGGTGATGTTCTGGTACAGACTTCCGCTGAGGCTCATCCGCCACCATTTCAGCAATTGTTGTTCGTACGAGATGTCGAAGCCGTAAGTATGCCCCTGGGCGTAGTTGTAGAAAGTTTGGTTGAGCAGTATCTCGTGCGAAGAGGGATTTTCGGCCTCGAACTGGTAGCGGCGGATCAAATCCTGCAGATAACGGTAATACACCGTTACATAGAATGAGGAAGATTTTACGAAAAGCGAATAATTGAGTTCCAACGAGTGGATATCCTGCGGTTTCAGATTTGGGTTTCCGTAAGAAATCGAAGATGGGTAGTTGGCGTAGTCGATGTAGGGATCCAGATTATTGGGGCGGGGGCGGTTCACACGGCGGCTGTAGCTCAGTTGCAGCTCTTGCTTGTCGTTGATTTTGTAAGACATATGTACGGCCGGATAGAAACGGAAACGCCGGTAGTCAAAACTTGTATCTACGGTTTCGGTTGTTTTTTTGGCCGTCATCAGGTCGGCTTCCATACGTCCGCCCACCTGGAAGGTGAAGCGGCCGAACTTTCCCATCAGGTTGGCGTAGAGGCCGTGGTTGTGTTCGATGTAATCGAAATACATCGATGTGTCCTGATATTCGTTGAGCCGTGTGTCGTAATTGCTTACGGTCTTCTGCCACTGTACCTTGGCCTGATATCCCACTTCCAGCGAAAGCTTGTCGCTGAAAGGGTGGAAGTAATTGAGCTGGGCGTCCAGATCAAGACCTTGCCGGTCGTTGAGGGTGGTCTGTCTGACAGAAGAGGAGTCGGCAGGGGTAAGCATCGTGCGCCGCGTGAGGGCTTCTCCGTTGGAATTGTGGTAGTTTACCGTGGCGTCGAAAGAAAGTTCCTGTTGCGGTTTGCTGAATTTATGCACATAGGAAAGCGCGCCCTGCCCGTTGTACATCACCGAGTTCTCGGAAGAATAGGTGTTCAGGGTGCGTATCCAATGTTCCTCCAGCAAGGCTTCTTCGCCCGGCAGGGGTTGGTAGGCATCGGGACGGGAGGGATCGAGATAACTGAAAGTGCGGGTGGCCGGATTGCGGCCGCTGCGGTTGTTTTCCCATCCGTCGAAAGTGCCGCTTATCAGGAGGCTGTTGTTCGGGTTGATCCGGAAATCGGCGCCTATCTGCACCTTGCCGCCGTAACCGCCCCGTCTGTTGGTGCTTGTTCCGGTTTCTTTCTGAATGTTGTCGTAAGAAAGGGGATTGCTTATAAAACTGGTGCGGTCTGATTTTCCCGAAGATTCACGTTCGCGGTAACTGAAATCCAGATTGGTGAAGAGGGTTGCCTTCTTGAGTCCGAAACTGAGGTTGCTGCCCACTCCGTAGCGGTTGGCCGTGGAGGCGGAGGCATATACGTTGCCGTTCACGCCCGTTGTCTTGCGCTCTTTGGTAATGATGTTGATGATGCCCGAAGTGCCTTCGGGATTGTATTTGGCCGAAGGGTTGGAGATAATCTCGATATTGGCGATGTTGTTGGCCGAAATCTGTTCCAGGCCCAGTCCGGAAAGCGTGGCCGGACGGCCGTCGATCAATACGGTAACGCTTTCACTTCCTTTCATCGACACATTGCCCTCTTCGTCCACGCTGATGGAAGGCACGTTCTGCAACACGTCCACTGCCGAACCGCCTTCGCTCACCAGACTTTGTTCCACGTTCACCACCTTGCGGTCGAGGCTATACTCGATGGTGCGTTTCTGTCCGGTAATGGTAACGGCCTCCAGCATCTGGGCGGCAGGTTTCATGAAAATCTTTCCGGCGTTCAAATCGGGTCTGGCCGGTGTGAGCCGGAACACCTCGCTCTTTTGGGCGGAAAAGCCCATGGAGGAAAAAGTGGCCTGCAAGGGGCGGTTCAAGGGCAGGTTTTCGATACGGAAAGCACCTGATATATTGGTTACAACCCCGCCTGCAATCTTGTGGGCCGCAGTATCCTGAACCACTACATTGATGAATTCCAAAGGGGCGTTCACACCATATTCGAAAACGGAACCGGAGTAGGAACCGTTCTGGGCGAAAGTTTCGGGGCGCAACAGAAAAACGACTGCCGTAAGCAGAACGACGGCACGTTTGAAAGCGGAACGTCGGCGATTCTGTATATAGGATAACATCTGTTTTTTATTTTCTCCGCCAGGGGGCTGTGTAAAGGCGTATGGGTTGAAAGCGTGCAAAAATAAAAAAAATAAGCAATCGGGTTTGCCGAACTTGCCGTATATTTACAAATCGGTAAGTCATGCAAAAAAGCAAAGATGGAAAAGCAGAAAATAAAGGTGAAATTGCGCAGCGGGCGTCTGAATTTCGTCTTGATTTCCATATCGACGGTGATTGTGGCTGTTACGCTTTTCTTTTCGCGGATGATGGTGGAGCAGATCAAGCGGGAAGAGAAGGTAAGGATCCAGAACTGGGCGATTTCCACCCAGCGCCAGATCAGCATGGCCAACCGGATCCGGAGTATCTTCTCGCAGATGGAAACCGAGGAGCGCCAATATGCCACGATTTGGACGTACGTGTATGAAAGGGTGTTCAGTCCCGCATCTCCCACCCCAAAGGATTTTGATTTTCTGATGCGTATCATGTCGAGCAACAGGCGGCCTTTTATCCTCGTGGACCGTTTCGGAAAAATCATAGAATCGCACGATCCGGAAATCAATCTGGCCGAGTATCCTTACTTCAATCATGAGATACAGGAACGTTATGCCGCCTATCCGCCCATTATGGTAGATGCGCAGGGAATATTGTACCACCTTTATTTCAAACCCTCCGAAGTCTTTCTCAATCTGCAGCATCTGTTTGCCGATCTGGACAACTCCTTCAGCGAGGAATCGGTCAATAGCATGGCCGCCATCACCGTGCCGGTGATTATTACGGACGAAAGCCAGACGGTGGTGCTCGGTTACTGCAATATAGAGCCAAGCGTATTCTATTCGCAGGAATCGATACGGCAACGGCTCAAAAAGATGCAGGGCGACAACGCCCCCATCGAGATGCGTGTTCCGGGGATGCACGATACCGTTCTTTATCTTTTCTACGAATCATCGGCTTTCTTGCGCAAGATGCGGGTGTTCACCTTTGCCATCCTGTTGACTTTGCTGGCTTCCATCGGCGGGGGGCTCATCCTGCTTAACCTTACCAAGAAGGTGGAGCAGAACAGGGAGTGGTGGGGCATGTCGAAGGAAACGGCACATCAACTGGGAACACCGCTTTCCTCGCTTCTGGCTTGGGTGGATTTCTACAAAACCAAGGACGGCGAACCCATGGCGATGGAGGATCTGGCGGAGATAGAGAAGGATGTCAAACGGATTGAATTGGTTACCAACCGTTTTTCCAAGATAGGCTCCGTGCCCGAATTGACGTGGGAGAACGTGGTTCCGGTGGTTTATAAGACGGTAACCTATCTCAGGGCCCGTACTTCGACCCGCATCGAATACACGGTGAATGTGCCGGAAGATACCGTGATGATGGCCCAGATCAACGCGCCGCTGATCGAATGGGTCTTGGAAAACCTCTTTAAGAATGCGCTTAACGCGATTCAGGACAATAAGGGGCGAATCACGATAAGTCTTACCGAAACGGCCGAACATGTGATGATAGACGTGGAGGATACCGGAAAAGGAATGCCCAAGAGCATGTTCACCAAGATTTTCGAACCGGGCTACACGACCAAGCAGCGCGGTTGGGGGCTGGGGCTTACCTTGAGCCGGCGGATTGTGGAAAATTATCATAAGGGCAAGATTTTCGTGAAGAGTTCAACGCAATCGGTGGGAACCGTATTCCGTGTGGTATTGAACAAAGAGTGCCGGAAAAAATGAAAACGGGCCTCTATACCCATATTCCGTTCTGCCGGAGTAAGTGCAGCTATTGCGCTTTTTATTCGGTGTCCGGTCGGGAAAACGACTATAGGGATTCCTATCTGCGGGCCCTTCTGCAAGAGGCGGATTATTTCAAGAAACGCTATTCTCCGAACCGCCCGATAGAGATAAATACATGGTATGTGGGAGGGGGAACGCCTTCGCTTCTGCCTGTTCCGTTTTATGCAGGATTGTACCGGCATCTGTCGGATTCGATGGATTTCAGCCGGGTGCGGGAAATTACCTTGGAAGCCAATCCCGAACACCTTACCTTGGCCTATCTGCGCGACCTGTATCTCTATACGCCCGTGCGGCGTCTGAGCATAGGTGTGCAATCTTTCCGGGACGAGGATTTGCAGCGGCTCAACCGGCACCATAGCGGAAAAGAGGCATTGAGGGCTGTTGAAAATGCGCGAAAGGCCGGTTTTGAGAATATTACGGTGGATTTGATATACGGATTGCGCGACAAGGAAGAGGCTTCTACCTGGAAAGAAAACCTGAAGACGCTTCAATCCCTTTCTCTTCCACATTTCTCGGCCTATGCGCTTACGGTAGAACCCAATACCGTTCTGTTCCGTAAGTTGGCGCAAGGTAAGATCGGCATTGCCGATGAGGCGTTACTGGAAAGAGAATATTTTCTCTTGCAGGAATTCGCTTCGGAAAACGGCTATGAAGCTTATGAGATTTCCAACTATGCCAAGGAGGGAGCCTATTCGGTGCATAACCGTAATTATTGGAGAAATGTTCCCTATATCGGATTGGGTGCATCGGCCCACTCCTATATGGAAAACGAAAGGCATTGGAATGTCAGCGACGTAAGGGCCTATATGAAAGATGCCGTGGAAGGGAAGCAATTCGAGCGTTTGACCGAGCAAGACAGCTACCATGAATATATCATGACAGCCTTGCGTACCATGTGGGGGGTGGAAAAGGAGAAGCTGGAGGCGTTTTCGCCCCGTCTGCAATCGGAGTTCCATCAACGGGCAGAGCGACAGGCGCAGTTGGGAAATCTCGAACGGAAAGGCGACGCCTGGGTCATTCCTTCCTCCCGGCGGTTGCTCACCGACGGCATCGCCGCCGAATTTTTTTAGCGAACGGTTATGAAACGGATCTTGTTGTTGATGTATGGTCTTATGCTTTGCTTTCCGGGCGGAGCGCAGGAAGATGCGGTGAGAGCCGAACTTCCGGTAGCCGAAGGGGATTCTCCCTTTGAGGTGATAACTTTAGGTCAGATGGGCGTATTGGTGGTGATGCGGCAGAACGAGATAGCATCGTTCGAGTCGAACCGGCGGGGCGAACAGCCTTGGCGCAGTATCTGGTTCTACGATGAAAACCTGCGGCAGCGTTGGCGGGCCGATATAGAGGTATCCTCCGCCTATCGCTATCTGGGTCATCGGGCCGAAGCAGACAGCGTGCGCTTTGTGCTTGCGGCTTTGCCAGAAAAGGCCGATAAAAAAGAGACGCCTGTTTTTCTTGAATTGGCCGTATGTATGGCCGACGGCCGCTACAGATTGAGGGAACATTCTTTGGAAACGGCCTCTCTCCAAAAGGCTTCGGTTGCCGGGATCCGTCCGGCAGGCCGGTATTGGTATTTTCTGGCGGTGCAGAAATCAGAATATTTCTACGGTAGGTTCGATGCCGACAACGATACGCTTTACCGCTATCCGATAGCTTCCGCTAAGGATTTTGACTGTTGCGATTGGCAGGCAGACAGTCTGGGAAACGCCTGCTTCCTGTTCAGGGACGCCAAAGTGGAGTCTCCCGATTTGTTTTATGCCGAATATACGGCCACGGGAGAGGAAAGACATCGTGCCCGGATTCAAACGCCCCGCAACGATATTCGCCTTACCGATGCCTGTTTGATAAGGACGGGCGAAAACAAAGCCGTGGTGGGGGGAAGCTGGAATCTGGTCAGGGGCAAGCAGACGGTTTCCCCCTACGACCGGGGTACGGAAACCATGGGGCTGTTCGCCTTGCTGTACGAAGACGGGGAGGTGAGGAATTTCTGGATGCAGGCATATCTGGATTATCCTTTTTTGGATACTTTGTTGGGCGGCAAGGAGAAATACCGCTTCACGCAGGCCCGGCAGAAGGCCAACGGACGTGTTATCATGCCCGATTATCTTTGCCGTCTTTACTTTAAACCTTTCGGGAACGGATTCTCCCTCACCGGCGAAATCTACGACAGGGTAGTTACCACTACCACCGAGGTGTCTTATGATTTTTACGGTAGGATGATGCCTTATACCCGCGTTAATTTCGACGGATTCCGTTATCAAAACGCCTTTTTTTCGGTATTCGATTCCATGGGCGGAAATATCTGCAATTCGGTGTTCGATATAGAACACGATGAACTCTACGAAGCGCTTTCCCCTTTTACGGTGGCCGTTGAAAATACCGCCGGAGCGCTTTTATACGGATACATCAATAAAGGAAGCGTGTATTACCGCAATACCCATAGCGCGGACGGAATCGGTGCCATACATAGTTTCCGGCTCAGCCCGCTTCTATCAGGGGACAGGATGCAAAAAACATGGAAAGAGGGATTGTCCGAATGGTATCCCGGATGTATTCTGGCTTACGGCTATCAGCAGATCCTCAATTCCCGCCGTAAGGGCAAGGGCCGCCAATCCGTTTTTTATATGAACAAGATAATGGTGGAGGGAAAGGCGGAACGGCCGCAATAGATCCGGTTCTAAAAAATCGCGATCCGGCAGGTGTTCTCGGCCATGCTGAAAATACCGCCTTCTATATCCACCTTTTTTTCTTGCCCTCCGGCATCCACCACCCTTACGGTGCCTTTTTTCAGCAAAGCGATGAGGGGGGCGTGGTTCTCCAATACTTCAAACCAACCGTCCGTGCCGGGGAGTTGTATCAGGCTGGCTTCGCTTTCAAAAATCGTATGGTCGGGATCGGCAATGATAAGTTGCATAGGGCGTATGGATTAGGCCTCGGCCATGATTTTTGCGGCTTTTTCCTTCACGTCTTCGATGGTCCCCACCATGTGGAAAGCCTGTTCGGGATATTCATCCATCTCTCCGTCCAGGATGGCCTTGAAGCCGGCAACGGTGTCTTCTATCTTCACGAATTTTCCGGGCAGGCCTGTAAACGATTCCGACATGAAGAAAGGCTGGGAGAGGAAACGCTGGATCTTCCGGGCGCGGTTCACCACCAATTTGTCTTCTTCGCTGAGTTCTTCCATCCCGAGGATGGCGATGATATCCTGTAGTTCGCTGTTGCGTTGCAGGATATTTTTGATGCGCTGCGCGGTCTGGTAGTGTTCCTTGCCCACGATGCGCGGGGTGAGGATACGGGAACTGGATGCCAAGGGATCTACGGCCGGGAAGATACCGAGTTCCGAGATCTTGCGGCTCAATACCGTGGTTGCATCCAAGTGTTCGAAAGTGGTGGAGGGCGCGGGATCGGTAAGGTCGTCGGCCGGTACGTAAACGGCCTGTACGGACGTGATGGCGCCGTGTTTGGTGGAGGTGATCCGTTCCTGCATCAGGCCCATTTCGGTGGCGAGGGTGGGTTGGTAACCTACCGCCGAAGGCATACGGCCCAAGAGGGCGGAAACTTCCGAACCGGCTTGGGTGAAACGGAAGATATTGTCCACGAAGAACAGGATATTGCCGCCTCCTTTGCCGTCACCGCCCTTGTCGCGGAAATATTCGGCCAAGGTAAGCCCTGAAAGCGCCACGCGGGCACGGGCGCCGGGCGATTCGTTCATCTGGCCGAACACCAGCGTGGCCTGGGATTTCCGGAGGGCTTCGTGATCGATTTTGCTCAAGTCCCAGTTCCCTTCTTCCATGCTCTTTTTAAATTCTTCGCCGTATTGGATAACGCCAGATTGTATCATTTCCCGCAGAAGGTCGTTGCCCTCGCGGGTTCTTTCTCCTACACCGGCAAACACCGTCTGCCCCGAGTACTGTTTGGCGATGTTGTTGATCATCTCCATGATAAGCACGGTCTTGCCTACGCCCGCGCCGCCGAAAAGGCCCACTTTCCCGCCTTTCATATAAGGCTCGATCATATCGATGGCCTTGATGCCGGTAAAGAGCACTTCTTCGTTGGTGGTAAGTTCGTCGAATTCGGGCGGGTTGCGGTGGATGGGGCGGCGTTCCGGGGTGGGAATGTCGCCGATGCCGTCGATAGGCTGGCCGATTACATTGAAGAGACGTCCGTTGATGTCTTCGCCCACGGGCATCGAAATGCCGGTGCCGATCGCCGTAACTTCCATCCCCCTGAAAAGACCGTCGGTAGAGTCCATGGAAATGGCGCGGACGGTTCTTTCCCCCATATCCTGTTGGCATTCCAACACTACCTTGTAGCCATCGGGACGAACGATTTCCATCGCCTCATAGATAACGGGAATCCGCTGTCCTTCTTCAAAATATACATCAACAACCGCCCCGATAATCTGGGCGATTTTGCCTTTGCTTGCGTTTGTCATGCTTGTAAGATGCTTGCGTGGAGGAAATGGTCTTTTAGCGTCTTTTTTCCGTGAAATTGCCGCCTATGGGCGTGTCGGGTGCCGGTTGCCGGCTGGCCTTGGCCGGTTTCTTCGGAATCTTCCGGTTCTCGCTCAATCCGCAGTAATCAGGTGTACGGAGAGGAGCGGAACTCTGTCTGGAAGGAGCACAGGCGCAACAAAGGGCCACGGCGGCAGACACAACCGCCAATCCGCGCAACAGACGGAAAGTATTCTTTGACATGGGGATGAAGTTTAGCTTGTCCTATTTATGCCGCGCGCTCTAAGGCATCTGCGCATGCGCGCACCCCGCATAGGCGGCAACGGGCAAAGATAATGAAAAATTTCTTGTTTTCTGCGCCGATAGCGTATTCAAAATAAAAACACTACTTTTGTGTCCCTTGTCGCGGCGGGATGCCCACGGCACGTACGGGCTTTCCGGCTAAGGCGGCGACGGTTGACAGGAATAGCATACAAACATAAAAAGTGACTGATATGAGCATTGCCATGAATCCGCACCCCTTGGTGCAGTTCCTTCAGAAGCCTGCTTCTGAGTTCACCAAAGAAGACATTCTTCGTTATATCGAAGAAAATCGGATTGAGATGATCAATTTCCGCTATGTGGCGGGCGACGGTCGTCTGAAGACCCTCAATTTTGTGGTCAACGATCTGGAGTATGTAAAAACGATTCTTGCTTGCGGAGAGCGTGTGGACGGGTCCAGCCTCTTCAAGAACCTGGATGCGGGCGCGAGCGACCTGTATGTGATCCCCCGTTACAGAACGGCCTATATCAATCCGTTCGCCGAAATCCCCACCTTGGATATTCTCTGCTCCTACTACGACAAGGACGGTAATCCTTTCGAAAGCGATCCGGCTTACGTGATGCGTCGTGCCGGAGAGGTGATGCAGGAAAAGACGGGTTTTGAATTCTATTGCATGGGCGAATTGGAATACTACGTTATCGGCCCCGAGGATTCGCTCTTCAAGGCCGATGACCAAAGGGGCTATCACGAGTCCTCCCCCTATACCAAGTTCGAATCTTTCCGCAAGGATGCCATGCTGGCCATGGCTTCCTGCGGTTGCCGCATCAAATACGGTCATTCCGAAGTGGGTAACTTCAGCATGGACGGAAAGAACTACGAACAGAACGAAATTGAGTTTCTGCCCTGTCCGCTGGAAGATGCCGCCGACCAGTTGATCATCGGTCAATGGATTTTACGTACCATGGCCTATGAACATGGCCTTTTGGTGACTTTCTCGCCCAAAATCACAGTGGGCAAGGCCGGTAGCGGCATGCATATCCATACGGCCATTATGAAAGACGGCAAAAACCAGATGCTCGATGCCGGCCGCAAGCTTTCCGACACGGCCAAGCACGCCATTGCCGGCTATCTCGACTGCGCCGCCTCCCTGACGGCTTTCGGCAATACCAATCCCATGTCGTATTTCCGTCTGGTTCCCCATCAGGAGGCCCCGACCAATATCTGCTGGGGCGACCGCAACCGCTCGGCATTGGTACGCGTGCCGCTGGGTTGGGAAACCGACAGGAACATGGCCGTGAACGCCAATCCGCTCGAGGCCAAGGTGGCGCCGGTGTATGCCAACAAGCAGACGGCCGAATTCCGCGCCCCCGACGGTTCGGCCAATGTATATCTGCTGATTGCCGGTCTTTGCGTGGCCGCCCGTCATGGTTTTGAAATGGAAAACGCCCTTCAGTTCGCCGCCGACAACTATGTTGACGTGAACATATTCAGCGATGAAAACAAGGAAAAGGCCAAGAAATACCGTCAACTTCCCGTTTGCTGCGAAGACTCGGCCGATTGCCTGGCCGAGAAGCGTGAGGTTTACGAAAAGTACGGTGTTTTCAGCAAGGGTCTTATCGACGGCATCATCAAGATGCTCAAGGATTATAAAGACAAGAACCTGCGTGAGGAAGTGGCCCGGAAACCCGAAAAGATGATGGAACTGGTGGAACGCTTCATGCACTGCTGAGCTGTTTTTTTCACCTTTTATAAAAATCCGGACGGCGTTCGCTGTCCGGATTTTTTATTTTGCGCGAATTGCTAATTTTGTTCCCCGGTGGAAGTCCGTCCAATTTTTTTTTTGATGCAGCTGAAAGGATTAAGGCAGATAGGCAAATCGGAGATAGTGCGCAATGTGGCCACATTGAGCGTGGGCAGTGTGGTGTCGCAGTTGATTCCCGTGTTGATGTCTTTTGTGTTGGCCCGGCTCTACGCACCTCAAGATTATGGCGATTTGGGCGTGTTTGTCAATTGTGCGGGGATTTTGACTGTTTTTTCCTGTGGTCGCTATGAATATGCCATTGTCCGTCCCCAAAGGGAGGTGGATGCCCTCAATCTGATGGCGCTGTCGGGCATGATTGCGGTGGGGGTGAGTCTGCTCACCTTTGCGGTGTTCGCGGTCGGAACGGCTCTGAAGGTGGCGCCTCTGGCGCAGTTTCCCTGTAAATACGGTTTGCCGCTTGTGTTGCTGTTTATGGCGGTTTTCCAGATTTTGGGCAATTATGCCAACCGTTGTGAGAAATACAGGATATTGACCGCCTCCAATATCGTGCGCAGTGTTGTACAGGCTCTCACGCGCTTGGGCCTTGGGGTGTTGCAGGTGGGAACGGGGCTGATAACCGGCTGCATGGCTGGCTGGGCGGGCGGCTGTGCGGTTTATGCCGCGCAAGCCCGGCTTTCGGGTGCGGTACGGCGATGCTTTTCCTGGAAGCGAATCGGAGAATTGGCGGTCCGATACAAGGATTTTCCCCGATACCTTATGACAGGCAATCTCCTGAGCGCCCTTTCCAATAATCTTCCGGTGCTGATCCTGGCCGCTTTCTATTCCAAGGAATCCATCGGCTATTTTTCGATGGCCCTTGCGGTTCTGTATCTTCCTGTGATGTATGTGGGCGTTGCCATCGGACAGGTATTCTATAAGAAGGCTTCTGCCTGGCAGATCGAATCCACCAACCGGCTTGCCGGCCGGTTCTTTTTGTTTTCGGCGGTTTTGGCCATCCTGATGTTTTCGGTGCTGTTGGCCGGCGGACCTTCCATGTTTCGCTTCCTGCTGGGGGAACATTGGGGCACGGTAGGGTTATATTCCATTTATCTCAGCCCTTGGCTTATGTTGGTGTTCTGTATTTTGCCCTTAGGTTGGATATTCGACGCGAGAGACAGGCAGAAAACGGAGATGGGCTTGAAGCTGCTGTCTTTTATAGTGCGGATTGCGGTGGTGCTGGCGGGCAGTTACTGCGGCCTTTCGTTTGCGGCGGTGCTGTTGCTTTACAGTGCAAGCGGCGTCGGGCTGTGTTTGCTGGAGGGATATTTCATCTACAAGACGTTGCAGATGAAAGCGGACGTGCGGCAAAAAACGATTTTCTTCGTTTGTCTGGCTGCGGTGTTGGCTGTTTGGGTATTCCGTGTCTGCCGGTGAGTCTTTACATTTTGTAATAAATCCAGCCGGACTGCACTCTATTATACAACAAAATCATGTGTCGGCATACAGGGGATAAAAAATAGTTTTACCTTTACCGGACGTAATGCAGATACGTGTACAGAATTACAATATTTAAGTCATGGCAATGAATTATTTGCTCGAAACCCAAGCGGTGGTGAAACGTTACGGGACGTTTACCGCGCTTGACCATGTTTCGATCGGGGTGCCCGAAGGCAGCATCTTCGGATTGCTCGGCCCCAACGGTGCGGGTAAAACCACGCTGATCCGAATCATCAACCAGATTACAGCCCCCGATGAAGGCACGGTGCTGCTCAAAGGCGAAAAACTGAGCCGGAAGCATATCTATCAAGTGGGATACCTGCCCGAGGAGAGGGGCCTTTACCGCAATATGAAAGTGGGCGATCAGGCCGTTTATCTGGCACAGCTGAAAGGCTTGAGCCGTTTGGAGGCGACCAGACGTCTCCACGAGTGGTTTGAAAAGTTCGGAATCGATTCGTGGTGGAACAAGAAAGTGTCCGAGCTTTCCAAAGGTATGCAGCAAAAGATACAGTTTGTGGTAACGGTGCTTCATAGGCCGAGTCTGTTGATTTTCGACGAACCTTTCAGCGGTTTCGATCCCATCAATGCCCAGCTGCTCAAGGAAGAGATACTGAACCTGCGCAAAGAGGGCGCCACGGTGATTTTTTCCACCCACAACATGGCTTCGGTAGAAGAAATCTGCGATGAGATAGCCCTGATCAATCATTCCAAAAAGATTCTGGACGGCAAGGTGGAAGACATCCGCCGCCGGTTCAGCGGCAACGTCTATCAGCTGTTGCTTAGAACCGAGGAGGAACGGGTGGAAAGGCTGCGTTCGGAAGTGGATGTGCTTGAATGCAACCGCAGGGATATGCCCGGATTCTTCGATTTGAAAATTAAAGTGAAAGAAGGGGCTGAGGAAGGCAACGCGCTTTTACGCACCTTGCTGGATTATGGCGAAGTGAAAGACTTTTCCGAGAAGTTGCCGAGTATGAACGATATCTTTATTCAAACCGTTAAAAAGTCAGAAGAAAATGAAAAATAATACATGGGTGGTGCTCCAGCGGGAGTATATGACCAGAGTCAAGAAAAAAAGTTTTTTTCTGATGACCATACTGCTGCCGATTCTGCTGGTGGCGCTGATGTTTGCTCCGGCCCTGCTGATGAATATGGGCGGCAGTGCCAAAACCTATGCCGTTGTGGATGAAACGGGCTTGTATGCCGATGCTTTCTCGGATGAGAAAGATGTGTTTGAACCGGTGGCCGACACCGCTCTCGGGCGTGCAGGTTTGCGGGAGGGAAAATACGATGCCCTGCTTTGGATATCGGCCGCGGCGGCGGAAGGCAACAGGCAGACCATCATTCTTTATTATGAAAAGACCGAGCCGTCGATAGAGAAACTGAACCGTATCTCGGCTTCTGCCGAGAATAAGCTCCGCATGGAGCTTATCGGGAAGGAAAGCGGTCTTGCGCCCGAAAAATACGACTATATCAGCAAGGTGCAGGTTGATGTGCATTCGCAGGATGTCAAAACGGGAGAGCGTTCCTATACGGAGGTAAAAACCATTGTGGCCTATGCGTTGGGCTTTCTGATCTATATGTTCATCTTTATGTTCGGCGGTCAGATTATGAACGGGGTGATTGAAGAGAAGTCAAACCGGATCATCGAGGTGATGATTTCTTCGGTAAAGCCTTTCCAGCTTTTGATGGGAAAGGTGTTGGGGCTGGTGTTGGTGAGTCTGACCCAGTTTTTGCTTTGGGCGCTTTTGGTGCTGGTGCTCACGGTTGTGGTGGGAATGGTGGCCGGAGGCGGCATGGATGCGGCGCAGGCTACTGCGTTGGCTGAACAGGTAACGATGGGAACGCAATTGGCCGATCAAGTATCGGCAAGTGGGATGGGGGCGCTTCCGATAAACGAAATCCAATCCACTTTGCTCGAGGCGAAAGAGATTGTGGACTCCCTGCATTTATCCACATGGCTGACGTTTTTCCTTGTGTATTTCTTGGGCGGTTACCTTCTGTACGCATCTTTGTTTGCCGCGGTGGGTTCGATGGTGGAAAATCAGGAAGACAGCAACCAGTTCATGCTTCCCCTCACCGTACCTTTGATATTGGGTATCATCGTGATAGCCAATGTGCTGAAAGACCCGCAGGGACCGATTGCCTTCTGGCTTTCCATCATTCCCTTCACTTCGCCTATCGTGATGATGGCCCGTATTCCCTTTGGCGTGCCTGCCGGAGAGCTGGCTCTTTCGATAGGGCTTCTGGTGCTGGGTTTTATCGGCACCACATGGATGGCGGCGCGTATCTACAGGGTGGGGATCTTGATGTATGGTAAGAAAGGCAGTTATAAGGAACTGTGGAAGTGGCTGCGTTATAAGGCTTGATAGAATTCAGATACGATGGAGATAAAGGGATGCCGCCTTTTGGTGGTGGATGACGAGGCTTTGATACGTGATAGCCTCCGGGAGATATTGGAGTACGAAGGATGTGTGGTGGAAGAGGCCGCCGATGGCGCCAAGGCCTGGGCACTCTTGCAGAAATCCTCTTTCGATGCGGTGTTTTGTGATATCAAGATGCCGGGAATGGACGGGGTGGAACTGCTTGAAAAGGCTATGGCGGAGTTTTCTCTGCCATTCATCATGATTTCGGGGCACGGCGATATCGAAACGGCGGTGGAATGTATCAAGAAAGGGGCGTTCGACTTTATCTCCAAACCCTTGGATTTGAATCGGATTTTGGTTTCGGTCAAAAATGCGTTGGATAAAGAGCGGCTTACCGTGAAGACGCGGCAGTTGCAGCGGCAGGTGGAAGAAAAATACCGTATCGTGGGCAATGCCGGTGCTTTCGGCCTGGCTTTGGAAATGGCCGACAAAGTGGCTCCCACCGATGCGCGCGTGTTGATTGTGGGTGAAAACGGTACGGGAAAGGAACTTCTGGCCCGCCGTATCCACCGTGCGAGCAGGGTGGGAGATGGGCCCTTTGTGGAGGTGAACTGTGCAGCCATTCCATCGGAACTTATCGAAAGCGAGCTGTTCGGACATGAAAAAGGGGCATTTACCTCGGCGGTGAAACAGCGCAAGGGAAGTTTCGAGCAGGCCCGCAACGGCACCCTCTTTCTGGACGAGATAGGGGATATGAGCCTTGCCGCGCAGGCCAAAGTGTTGCGCGCCTTGCAAGAGAAAGTGATTATGCGGGTGGGCGGCGAGAAACCGATAGAGGTGAATGCCCGTGTGATAGCGGCCACCAACAAGAATCTGGAAAAGGAAATTGCCGAGGGGCGTTTCCGTGAAGATCTGTATCACCGTCTCAGTGTGATTGTTATCAAGGTTCCGCCCTTGCGCGAGCATGTGGCCGATATTCCGCTTATGGTGGATTATTTCGTGAAGTGCCTGTCGGCTTCCATGGGCCGGCCGGCCGTAAAGGTTACCGAAGACGCTTTGGTTTGTTTGCAGCAGCAGCATTGGGCGGGCAATATACGCCAGTTGCGGAATATTGTGGAACGCCTGCTCATTCTCTCTCCGGGAAATATCAGCCGCTGGGAAGTGGAGAAATATCTGTAGCCGGCAATCATTTCGTTTACTTTTTGTACTTTCGCATCGGGGATGGTTCGGACTGTCGCTGCATTGCAGAGGAAAGTCCGGGCAACACTGAGCCACCATACTTCCTAACGGGAAGGCGGCCGCAAGGCCGACAGACAGTGCCGCAGAAAATAACCGCCGGTTTCCGGTAAGGGTGAAAACGTGAGGTAAGAGCTCACGCGGGGTGCGGTGACGTTACCCCGGGGTAAACCTTATGGGTTGAAAGATCAAATATACCGTATGTCAAGGCGGGCTCGGCCGATGACGGGGGGTAGATCGATAGAGCGGTCCGGCGACGGGCCGCCGAGATAAATGACAGTCGCCTTGTAAGGAGGTACAGAACCCGGCTTATAGAACCATTCCTTTTTAATTTAAACGTTCTGAGCGAGCATCAGCTTCGATAGAAGTTTCCGCTTTCTCCGGTTGCGTACATCGGTGCGCTCTTGGCCGAGTATCCATGTTTGTTTTTTTAGTCCTTGCCCATAGCCTTTTCCCCTTGGTCCATTGCCCTAACGGCGGTACGGGGTGGAGTATGTTGAAAACTTTTTTCAAAAA
>CAMWNM010000014.1 GCA_947175635.1 uncultured Bacteroidales bacterium
TCTGTACCTGCAATACCCCATAGGCCTTATTGTAATATACTTTGTATGAATCCGGCTTTACTCGCTCCGCTACATTATAGTACATTTGGTCGCCAAGCAACAGACTGTCATAGACTTGCTGATCTCCATAATAACTACCGGTAGCCTTTATAAATCTTCCTGATCTGTTGTATTCTATCATCGTTCCCAATCCGGATGGCCAAACACTAACGGAAAGTGTTCTCTCATTAGGGCTTCCTCCATATTCATGTCCACAAGCAACAATGACAAATCTGAAATCACCGGAGGCTGAAGACATCGAAAATTTTCTGTATTGCACCCATATATCTACCATGAAACCCCCAAGATCCGTATTCCATTTATCCTCAATACCATTTACTCTTAATGCCACCGTATCGCCTTGCCCGTCAACAAAACGGTAAGACTCCCCCATTTGATAGGGAACGATGTCTTTATCCACTCTCTGCAAATACTGATGTCTTATTTTCTGACAGGACACAAACGCCAATGCCAGAATCAAAACCATCGGAATAATCATGCGCATCTTTTTCATGGCTATCTTATTTAATTTTAACAAAATAGAAAAGTAACCTACGGAATCCGCCGGAGCACAATCTTGTCGTTGCTCTTCATCTGCAATACTCCGTATGCCTTATTATACAAAAGTTGCTGTGTGTCATTTTTGTATAATTCCCGTTGTTCTGCAACATCATAGTACTCCTGGTTGCCAATCAATAGCGTGTCATAGACTTTAATTCTTTTAAAATTTCCAGACAAGTCGTATAACATGGTAGTTGAAATAAGAGGTGGTGTCGCCCTAATGGTAAGCGGCCGATTATTGACTCCGTTATAAGACAGACCCCAAATCTGAAATGTCAAACCGAGATCACCTCTTTTCTGTTGCAGTTGCACATATCTGATTTGTCGCCAAATCTCACTCTTTGCGTCATCTTCAACATCCCACACATCCTCAATATTGGTCACGGCCAGCGTAATTGGACTGCCATTGTCATCAAAAAAACAGACTGTATCACCCAATTGATAAGGTATCATTTCCTTATCCACGCCTTTAAGGTAGTATCGATCAACCTTATTGCAAGAAGACAACAATACACATAGTCCCATAAGTAGTGCCAAACATATCTTTTTCATGGCTATCTTATTTTAACTTTTACGGAATAGGGAAAATGATCGGAGATCTTATCCTCTTTCAGCCATTTATCCCTCTCTTCTTGGGGGATAGGAATTCCCCTGTCTATCGTCTTGTGGTTCGGCTTTACGTTGTGTTCCAAAATCAGGTCGATATGGGCGCCGGTGGGGCGGGTCGCATGAGTGCTATTCGAAGCAAAGGCCGTATCATTCAACACCTCAAAACCATAATCGGTAAGAATTTTTATTGCTGGTCCTTTGGCTTCTTGATTTTGATTATCTCTTGATCCATCAGGGCTTTCATTCAAATCTCCGGCTATATAGACCGGCTTGTCCGCTGCCACACAACTCTGCACAAGAGAGTCGCCCAAAATCTTACGACTCATTTTCTCCCGGCCTTCCGGCTTTGAACTGTAATGGGTGGAAACAAAACAGAAATCATTGAACTCCGCCACCATATACGCCCGTTTTTTTTCATACCATTTATCATTAGTCTTTACTGTCTTGTAACTTTTGGCAAGAGGATTCCCCACCTTGTCGGGATTCCAAAACAGGCCGATGCCATAATGTGCTATCTTGATCGTATAGCATCGGTCTCCCGACAGACCTGTATGCTCCCTCAATATCTCCAGTTTGTTCACCCCCCTCATTTCCTGAATAGCCGCCACATCGGCCTTGCTGTTCCTGATCACCTCAGCATGTTTCACGTAGTAGGTGTGTTTTCCATGCGTGTTGTACGTAAGCATCGTTACAAGATGAACACTGTCTCCATGCACGATGGCTTCGAATCCGGCACCTTCCCTAACCTCGAATCCCGGTGCCAGATAGATTCCTTCTTCGGCCATATACGTGGTCTTGCCGCTTTCAATCACCTGGGAGGATGTGATGGTTGTTGTTCTATATTCCGTATTCTCTGTTACCGTTCCCGAAAGTTCCAAATCGTCCGGAACCGGCGCAATCATGACGGAGGGGGATGGTGTTTCGGAATAGTCGTCTGGCGAGTAATTGAATAGCTGTACGGTCTGTTCCGAGCCATACGCATAATAGTCGTTTCTCGATATGACCCGTTGCCCCTCGTTCACCATAATCTTCTTCCGCTGAATCGACACCGTTGAGGACATGGGGCGTTTGGGATTGACCGCATTCTCCGCCCGCAGGAGCGGTTCCCCCGCAAGGGCCGCAGACATGCCGTCGTACACTACTTCATCCTCTACCTCATTGCGGGCGTTGTAGACCCGTATCCGGCTCCTCGTGTCGGGATAGGCCAGTGTGGCTGTATAGAGAACTATGTTGCCACTGGCGGCGGAATCGTCCATTCCGTAAAAGTTCCCGATATCAAACGTGCTGCGGGCGGGACAAGAGGCGATGACGACCAGACTCATGCCCGGCAGCACGGTATTGGACGGAATGGTATAGGCGGTCTGTCCACGGCTTCCGGCCAAACCGGCTATCACCACACGCCAGCCTCCTATGTCCACGTTCTCCTCTCCGTAGTTGTACAAAGACATGAACTCCCCCGTATGCCCCACGGAAACCGTTTCATTGTCGTACAAGGGATGGTCGTACATCACCTCGGCGATCACCACCGTGGAGGTCTGCGCCCAACACGGCAGGCTCAGACAAAGGAACAGACCCACCGCCAACCCTATCGTGGCCGGACGTCTGCATTTTTTTGTTGCAGTGGATTTTTTCATAGTCTCGTTTTTGGGTTTATACTGTTTTGCCGGTTTCATACTCCGGCGGTTTGTTTCATGGAATGTTCTTTTTTATTTAGGGATTCCGTGGAAATGCCGATTTTTTTCCATATTTAACCGGCAAGCATGGCGTAAAGATAGGCAAACTTTTTCGTAAAAACAATTAATTCAATGTTTTTTATCACACACACTTTGCCCGCCCCCGCAAATTCAAGCAAAAGCAGTACCTTTAGCGGACAAAGGAACTGTCCGTGAAGGTACATGAAAGGACGTTCTTTCTTAGATAAGTTTAAAAGATGTACCTTTGCGGCTGTTTTTATGTTAGACATCCTAAAAGCAAAATCGTAATAATCATGGCAAAACAAAAAAAATTCATGACCTGTGACGGGAATGAAGCCACGGCTCACGTTGCCTCTATGTTCAGCGAAGTAGCCGCCATTTACCCCATCACGCCGTCTTCACCCATGGCCGAACACATCGACGAATGGGCATCGCAAGGCAGAACCAATATGTTCGGCGAAAAGGTCCGCGTGATCGAAATGCAGTCGGAAGCCGGCGCGGCCGGTGCGGTTCACGGCTCCTTGCAGGCCGGTGCGCTCACCACCACCTACACCGCCTCCCAGGGTCTGCTTTTGATGATCCCCAACATGTACAAGATTGCCGGCGAACTGTTGCCGGGCGTTTTCCACGTATCCGCCCGCGCTCTGGCTTCGCACGCCTTGTCGATTTTCGGCGACCATCAGGATATCTACGCCACCCGTCAGACCGGTTTTGCATTCCTGGCTTCCAGTTCGGTGCAGGAATGTATGGACTTGGCCGGCGTGGCTCACTTGGCGGCCATCAAAAGCCGTGTCCCTTTCTGTCATTTCTTCGACGGTTTCCGCACCTCGCACGAAATTCAGAAAATCGAAGCCCTCGATATGGAAGACCTCAAGGCTTTGGTGGATACCGACGCTTTGCAGGCCTACCGCGACCGCGCCCTCAATCCCGAACATCCGGTAACGCGCGGCACGGCGCAGAACCCCGACGTTTATTTCCAGGCACGCGAAGCCTGCAATCCTTACTATGATGCCGTTCCCGACATCGTGAACGACTACATGCAGAAAATTTCGGCTCTGACGGGCCGCGAATACAAGCCTTTCACCTATTACGGCGATCCCAATGCCGAATACGTGATTGTGGCGATGGGTTCGATTACCGACACACTGATCGAGACCATCGATTACCTGGCCGCCCAGGGCAAGAAGAACATCGGTTTGGTTACCGTTCACCTCTTCCGTCCTTTCAGCGCCAAATACCTGCTCAACGTGCTGCCCAAGACCGCCAAGAGAATCTGTGTGCTCGACCGCAGCAAGGAACCCGGTGCCGCCGGAGAAGCGTTGTACCTGGATGTAGTGGAAGTGTTGAGCCACGAAGCCAATCGTCCGGAAGTGATCTGCGGACGCTACGGTTTGAGTTCCAAAGACACCACGCCCGCCCATATGCTGGCCGTTATCGAAAATGTACAGGCGGCTAAGCCAATGAATAAATTCACCGTGGGTATCGTGGACGACCTCACCCATCTTTCGTTGCCGGTTCTTCCCGAAATCAACACCAGCCCCGAAGGAACCTACGCCTGCAAGTTCTACGGCTTGGGCGCGGACGGCACGGTAGGGGCCAACAAGAACACCATCAAGATTATCGGCGGAACCACCGACAAATATTGCCAGGCTTACTTCTCCTACGACAGTAAGAAATCGGGCGGCTTTACCTGCTCGCACCTGCGTTTCGGCGACAAGAAGATCAACTCGCCCTACCTGGTTACCACGCCCGACTTCGTGGCTTGCCACGTGGCCAACTACATCTTCAAGTATCCCATGTTGCGCGGCTTGAAGAAAGGCGGCCACTTCCTGCTCAACTCGTGGTGGGATGTGGAAGAAACCAAGAAGCAGCTGCCCAATGCCATGAAGAAATACCTGGCGGAAAACGACATCAATTTCTACATCATCAACGCCACCAAGATTGCCGAAGAAATAGGTCTGGGCAACCGCACCAACACCATTCTCCAATCGGCCTTCTTCAAGATTTCGGGGGTGATTCCCTACGAAAAGGCGGTGGATGAAATGAAGAAAGCCATCGTGAAATCGTATGGCAAGAAGGGTGAGAACATCGTGAACATGAACTTCGCCGCCGTTGACCGCGGGGCGGACTATGTGAAGGTGGAAATCCCCGCCGACTGGAAGAACCTCCAGGACGACGGAAAAATCGGCAAGCGCGAAGGCGTGCGCCCCGATTTCATCAAGAATATCGTGGATGTGGTGAACGACCAGAAGGGCGACGACCTGCCGGTAAGCGCTTTTAAGGATATGGCCGACGGCACTTTCCCCAACGGCTGCGCCAAATACGAAAAACGCGGTATCGCCAGCCATGTTCCTGCCTGGGATTCGGCCAAGTGTATCCAGTGTAACCAGTGTTCCTACGTTTGTCCTCACGCCGCCATCCGTCCTTTCGTGATGAACGAAAAGGAAACGGCCGCCCTGCCTGCCGGCACGGCCACTATCAAGGCTATCGGCAAGGAATTTGAAGGCATGCAGTTCCGCGTTCAGGTAAGCGTTCTCGACTGTACGGGCTGCGGCAACTGCGTGGACGTTTGCCCCGCCAAGGAAAAGGCGCTTGTGATGCGTCCGCTCATGGAACAGGAAAATCAGGCGCAATTGTGGGATTACATGGTCGATAACATCACCACCAAGGCCCATTTGCTCGATGTTGCCAAGTCGGTAAAGAACAGCCAGTTCGCACAGCCTCTGTTCGAATTTTCGGGGGCTTGCGCCGGTTGCGGCGAAACGCCTTACATCAAACTCATCACCCAGTTGTTCGGAGACCGCATGATGGTGGCCAACGCTACCGGATGCTCGTCTATCTACAGCGGTTCTTTCCCCTCTTCGCCCTACTGCACCAATTCCTGCGGTTGCGGTCCGGCCTGGGCCAACTCGCTCTTTGAAGACAACGCCGAATTCGGCCTCGGTATGGCTACGGCGGTGCGCCAGATGCGCGATCGTTTGCAGATGTATATGAATCAGGCTTTGGAAGACGCCAAATGCCCCGAAAACATCAAGGAACTGTTCCGTTTCTGGATCGAAAACCGCGAAGACGCCGAAAAGACCAAGGAAGTTACGCCCAAAATCCGCGAAGCGCTCAAGGGCACGCAATGCCCCGTCTGCAAGAACATTCTGGATATGAGCCAATACCTCATCAAGCGTTCGCAATGGATCTTCGGCGGTGACGGCTGGGCCTACGATATCGGCTACGGCGGTCTGGACCACGTGCTGGCATCGGGCGAAAACGTAAACGTGCTGGTGCTCGATACCGAAGTTTACTCCAACACCGGCGGTCAGGCTTCCAAATCCACGCCCGTGGGCGCCATCGCGCAGTTTGCCGCCAGCGGCAAGCGCATCCGCAAGAAAGACCTCGGCGCCATCGCCATGACCTACGGTTACGTTTATGTAGCGCAGGTGGCTATGGGTGCCAACCAGGCGCAATACCTCAAGGCCTTGCGTGAGGCCGAAGCGCATCAGGGCCCGTCTTTGATCATCGCTTACGCGCCTTGTATCAACCACGGTCTGAAAGCCGGCATGGGACACAGCCAGATGGAAGAAAAACTGGCGGTGGAATGCGGTTACTGGCATCTGTGGCGTTACAACCCGGCTTTGGCCGATGCGGGCGAAAACCCGTTCCAGCTCGACAGCAAGGAACCGGATTGGAGCAAGTTCAAAGACTTCATCAACGGCGAAGTACGTTTCAACTCGCTCAAGAAACTCTTCCCCGCCGAAGCCGACCAATTGTTCCAGGCCTGTCAGGACAACGCCCAGTGGCGTTACAACCAGTACAAACGCTTTGCCGTGGAAGACTGGACGAATGCCAAGAAATAGCATGACCTCCCGCCGGTTCTCCGGCGATACAAAAAAGGCGACCCTCGGGCCGCCTTTTTTGTTTGCGGATATCGGACACATGACGAAACACCTTGACAGGGGCTTTCATTATCCGGAAAAAGCAAGAGGACCATCAAGGCACAAGCCGTCCATCTTGCCATAAGCACACCTTTCCCCCTCTGCTGAATTTTGCGTATTTTTGTCCGCGTCCGGAAAACAAGAAAAAAAACTGAAAATATAGCCATCTTAGCCATGAATCCGCAAGAAACCCTTTCGCTTCTTCTCAACCACCGCAGCATACGCAAATACCAAGACCGGGAGATTCCGCAGGAAGTCCTCGACAACGTGCTGGAGGCCGGTGCAAGGGCATCCAACACCGGAAACATGCAGGTATATAGCGTGGTGGTTACCCGAAGCGCGGAAATGAAAGAAAAGCTCTCGCCCCTGCACTTCAACCAGCCCATGATAAAGCAGGCGCCCGTGGTGCTCACCGTGGCCGCCGATGTAGCGAGGTTCCACCATTGGTGCGCCTTGAACGGAGCGGAAAAATCATACGACAATTTCCTGTGGTTCGTGTGCGGATGCGTGGATTCGATGCTTTTCGCACAGAATCTCTCGGTAGCCGCCGAATCCTACGGCCTGGGGCTTTGTTTCCTCGGAACCACGCTCTATATGGCCAAGGAGATAGCGCAGGTGCTGGAGATGCCGCAAGGGGTGGTGCCCATCACCACCATCACGCTGGGCTATCCCGACGAACGGCCCGAACGCACCGACCGCCTGCCGCTCGAGGCCGTGGTGCACTACGAAAAATACCGCAAGGAAACGGATGAGGACATACGGCATCTGTTTGCCGAAAAAGACCGTTCGGAACTGACCCGCCGCCTGTTGCAGGAAAACAACCTGCCCAATCTGGCACAGATCTTTACGCAGAAACGTTATCCCAAGAAAGACAACGTGGCCATTTCGCAGAAACTGCTGGCGTTCCTGAAGGAGAACGGATTTATGGAAAACTAAAAACAACCTATACGCATGGACCAAGCATTGGTAAAAACCGATTTCAGGTTTCCCGGACAGAAGAGCCTCTACACGGGCAAAGTCCGCGACGTTTACAATATTGACAACAAGTATCTGGCCATGGTCGTTTCCGACCGCATCTCGGCTTTCGATGTGGTGCTGCCCAAAGGGATTCCTTTCAAGGGACAGGTACTGAACCAGATTGCCTCCTACTTTCTGGATGCCACCGCCGACATACTGCCCAACTGGAAGATTGCCTCGCCCGACCCGATGGTAACCGTGGGCAGGTTCTGCGAACCTTTCAAGGTGGAAATGGTGGTGAGAGGCTACCTTTCGGGCCATGCCTGGCGCGAATACAAGGCCGGCAAGCGCGAGCTGTGCGGCGAGAAACTGCCCGATGGCCTCAAGGAAAGCGATCCGCTGCCCCACCCCATCATCACGCCTACCACCAAGGCCGATGCCGGCCATGACGAGGACATTTCCAAAGAAGGCATCCTCAAGGCGGGCCTGGTGAGCCGGGAAGACTACGAGCAACTGGAGAAATACACGCTGGCGCTCTTTGAACGTGGTCAGAAAATGGCGCGCGAGAAGGGGCTGATCTTGGTGGATACCAAATACGAGTTCGGCAAATGCGACGGGCAGATTGTGCTGATCGATGAAATCCACACGCCCGACTCCTCGCGCTACTTCTATGCCGATGGCTACGAGGAACGCCAGGCCAAGGGTGAACCGCAACGCCAGCTTTCCAAGGAATTCGTGCGCGAATGGCTTATAAGCAACGGTTTTCAAGGCCAGGCCGGGCAACAGGTGCCCGAAATGACGGACGAGTTCGTGCAACAGGTTTCCGACCGCTACATCGAGCTCTACGAGCATATCACGGGTTTGAAGTTCCAGAAAGCCGACACGGCGCATCTTACCGAACGGATAGAAAGGAACGTAACCGGATTCTTAAAGACCCGGTAGTTGAAAACGCCCCATTTCGGGGCGTTTTTCATAACGTTCCTCCACCGAAAAGATACCGGTATCCTGCCAGTTCCTATCGGTTCCGTACTCCAAATTCAACTTGAGCAAGGCACAACCATGAACACCGATTCCACGCCCCCGACGCATACGCGAACCCATCGGGAGGGTTCCTTAAACAGGCAGATTCTTCGCTTGGCCGTTCCCAACCTTATCAGCAACGTCACCGTGCCGCTCTTAGGTGCGATAGACCTTGCCATGATGGGCCGGATGAACAGCCTCACTGCCATGGGCGCCATTTCGTTGGGTGCGATGATCTTCAATTTCATCTACTGGGCCTTGGGCTTCCTGCGCATGGGAACCTGCGGCTTTACGGCCCAGGCCTACGGTGCCGGGCGTATGGATGAATGCGTGCTTACCTTGTTCCGGGGGCTGGCTATCGCCCTCGTGGGCGGCTTGCTGCTGTGGGCGATACAGACGCCCATCCTCCGCATCGCCCTTTCCGCCGCCGCGCCCGAAGCGGAACTAGCGGAAGCCACGGCGCGCTATTTCCGCATCCGCATCTGGGCGGCGCCGGCTTCGATTGCCGCCTTTGCCTTCGCCGGATGGTTTATCGGCTTGCAGAATTCCAAAACGCCCATGTGGGTGGCCATTTTCGTCAACCTCGCCAACATCGGATTCAATTACCTCTTTGTCTTCGTTTTTCACTACGGCTCCGACGGTGTGGCGCTCGGTACGGTATTGGCGCAATATACGGGGCTGCTGCTCTATATTGGCTTTGCTGTCAGGCAGCTTTCCTTTTCCAAGTTTGCTTTCAGGCCACAGCATGACGTGCGCGGGGTCGGCCCGGCGCGTTCGGCGGGGCCAGAACGTTCCCCCTTGTCCTACCCCATCTTGTGGCGGACGGTGGCGGACGTCAAGGCTTTGAGGCGTTTCCTGAACGTCAATTCGGATATATTTCTGCGGACGTTGCTGCTTATCGCCGTGTTCGCGTTCTTTACGGCGCGTTCCACACGCTTCGGCAGTGAATTTCTGGTGCTGAACACGCTGCTTTACCAGTTCTTTATTTTTTATTCCTACGCGATGGACGGCTTCGCGCACGCGGCGGAGGCACTCTGCGGCAAATTCACCGGCAGCGGCGAAAAGCGCGAAAATCGCAGAACGGTGCGGCAGGTCTTTCTTTGGGGCTTAGGCATCGGGCTGACGTTCACGCTCGGCTACGGATTCGGATTCGATGGCATTATGCGGATCTTTACCGACGACGCCCAGATTCTCGGCCTCAGCCGCCAATATTTCTTCTGGATTCCGTTGATTACTCTGCTCGGATTTCCGGCCTTTCTGTGGGACGGGATCTATGCCGGCTCGCTGGCCACAAAAGCGATGCTGCTCACCATGGCTTTCTCCGTTCTCGGTTTCTTCGCCCTCTTCTACGGCTTCTGCCCCCTCCTCCAAAACCACGCCATGTGGCTGGCCCTGACCGGGTTTCTCTGTTTGCGAGGGTGGAGTATGGGGGGTTGGTGGCGGCGGGTGGTGTGAGAAAGCCTTTTTCGCGCAAAATCGTTACATTTGTAGGTTACAATATTCGGAACCATGAACGGATATTCCCAGACACCTAAAGAAGAACGCCTTAAAACGCTACAAGCGGTTATGCCCGAGGTTTTTGATGAGGGTAAAATCGATTGGGAGAAACTGCGTGCGGCATTGGGTGAAGATGTAAACTTCACGGATGAACGATACCGGTTGAATTGGGCGGGTAAGAGCGATGCTTTCCGTGTGATGCAGGAAGCGTCGACCTCAACACTTGTACCATGTCGCGAAGAATCGGTGGACTTTGACAACACACAAAACATCTTTATTGAGGGAGAGAATATGGAGGTGCTGAAGGTCTTGCAAAAAAGTTACTTCGGCAAAGTAAAGATGATATACATCGACCCTCCGTATAACACAGGCAACGACTCGTTCATCTATCCCGACCGCTTTGCCGAAAGCCGAGAGGAGTATATGCGGCGTGTGGGCGATAAGGATGAAAACGGCTATATGTTGCGAGACGGAATGTTCCGCAAGAACAGCAAGGAAAACGGACAATATCACAGTAACTGGCTCAATATGATGATGCCCCGTCTCTATTTGGCTAAGTCGCTGTTGCGTGAAGACGGGGTTATATTCGTTTCCATTGACGACAACGAAGTGCATAACCTTCGGTTGTTGATGAATGAAATTTTTGGGGAGGAGAACTTTTTATCATCGGTTATTTGGGAAAAACGTTTTACACGAAGTAACAACGCGAAAACATTCACAACCTTAACAGAGCAGATTTTAGTATATCGTAAATCGGATATACTAAACAATATTAAAGAACCGAGAAGTGCGAAAGCAGACTCAATTTATTCTAATCCAGACAATGATCCTCGTGGTGATTGGACGAGTGTATCATATGTCAATCCTGCAACTAAAGAGCAACGACCTAATTTATCATATCCATTATTCAATCCTATTACCCAAAAAGAGATTATCCATCCAACAAATGCTTGGAAGTACGAGAAAACAACATATGAACAGCACATTAAAGAGAATAGATTATATTGGGGAAAAAATGGTGAGAATACATATCCTCGATTGAAAAAATTTCTCTCAGAGATGGATGGGGGTATGGTTCCGGTAGATTTATGGAGACAAGAAGATACAGGAACCACAGACCAAGGTAGTAAGGAATTGGAAGCATTAATGGGTAGAAAGGTGTTTGATTTCCCCAAACCTGTATCTTTAATAAAAAGGGCATTGTCTATCATAATTGACAATGAAGAGAGAACAGGTCTGTTCTTAGATTTTTTTGCGGGTACAGCTCCAACAGCACAAGCCATAATGGAGTTAAACCATGAAGATGGCGGTAATCGAAAATATATCTGTGTACAGCTACCCGAACCTTGCGATGAAAATAGCGAAGCGGGCAAAGCTGGATATAAGACAATCGCCGATATTGCCAAGGAGCGTATTCGTCGGGCAGGTGCAAAGATTCGTACCACAACAGAAACAGGACAAACGCCCGATTTGGGTTTCAAAGTTTTCAAACTTACTGATAGCAATTTCAAGCAATGGCGTAAAATTCGCGGTTCCGAGAAAGAAACTTGGAAACAACAGGTTTTGGACTTTGTTGACCCCATCGCTGAAAATGCCACCATTGCCAATATGGTTTATGAGTTGTTGCTGAAAAGTGGCAAGGACCTAAACAGCACGGTAGAGCATAAAGACAACTACTATGTTGTCAATGGCAACGTATTGGTGTTGATGTTGGAGTCAACGACACAAGAAACGATAGATGCAGTATTGGCACTGCACCCCGAAAAGGTCATCGCCCTCGACCGCATTTTCGAAAACAACGACCAACTGAAAACAAACACCGCCCTCCAAATGAAGGACGCTGGTATAACCTTTATAACGATATGAGAACAATTAATTTTGACACCATAAAGGTTAGTAAGGATTGGGCATTTGAGAATGCTCGTTCTACAGACCAGTGGACGCATGGGTATCATAGGTATCCTGCTAAATTTTTGCCAAATGTCGTTAAAAAACTTATTGAAAGTTACGCTTCTCCAGATTTTGTCGTTGCAGATTTATTTGCAGGCTGTGGTACGACATTAGTGGAGGCAAAAGTGCATGGCATACGCTCAGTCGGTACAGACATTAATCCTATTGCAACGTTAATCACAAGAGTAAAAACAACACCAATTAATCCCCAACAATTAGAAAGGGCTTATAACAAGATAGTCTCTAGTTTTGAGACATTCAGAGAAGAAGACTACGCTAATCTCTCTGTCCACGAGAAGTTAGACTATTGGTTTCGCCCCAAGGAAAAATATAGGATTGCTCATTTGTATCAACAAACCAACAGAATAAGAACCGTTTCCATAAGGGAGTTTTTCCTTGTTGCCATATCGCACATTTTAAAAAACTGCTCTGGGTGGTTGCAATCCAGCACCAAACCTCAGCGAGATTTAGAAAAGAATATACCGAATCCTTTTGACTCCTTTAAGCAGCATTGCGCTCATATGATGAAAGGAAATCTGCAGTTTTATAACCACCTTTCAGAAAAAGGGTTTATGGATGTAGAGTGTAGCATCAGTCAGGCTGATGCGAGACATACTGCCATTGCTGATGGCTCTGTTGATATTATTATAACATCTCCCCCATATGTTACATCATATGAGTATGCCGATATACACCAACTGACAGGATATTGGATGGAATACTTCTCTGATATTAACTCATTCAGAAAGTTGTTTATCGGAACATCATATTCGGGGAAAAGTGAAACGACAAAATCAAATAGCATTTTAGGTGATTCTATTGTGGAAGCTTTAGTCCCTAAAGATAAAAAAGTTGCGAGAGATGTCAGCAACTACTTTGATGATATGCGTTCAGTCGCACAAGAGATGTACAGGATTGTAAAGAAGAGGGGCTATGCATGTATCGTTATTGGCAATACGACATTAAAGGATATACACATTAAGTCTGCAGAAGTTTTTTATGATTTTCTCAAGATGGCAGGCTTCAAAAAAGTCGATGTTATTAAACGAAATATTCCCAATAAATTAATGCCGACATTAAGAGATAAAACAACCGGTAAGTTTACGACATTAAGTAATCAGGATTGCAAGAAAGTGTATCCTGATGAGTATATAATTATAGTAAAGAAGTAAGAATATGTCTGTAATAGAACAAAATAGTATGCCATTTAAGCCTTATGCAAGGCTTATGAATATTCTTGGTGATCAGTTGATTACCAATAAAATTGTGGCAGTAATAGAAATCTTGAAAAATTGTTATGATGCGGATTCTCCATCCGCAGAGATAAGGTTCTGTAACCTATCTAATATAAGCTTCAATGATTTGCCAAAGGAGCAACAGGCTTATATCGAAATAAAGGATTTTGGATATGGTATGTCGCTCTCTACGATAAAGAACGTCTGGTTGCGTCCTGCAACACCGGAGAAATTGGATAAGAAAAGGCTAAACCGAATAACCCCCAAAGGCAGAGTTATTCAAGGAGAAAAAGGTATTGGACGTTTTGCCATTCATAAATTGGGAGAAAAAATTGAAGTCTATACGAAGACCAAGAATGAAAAAGAGGTAAAATTGGAGATGGATTTCTCTGAATTTGACCCGGATGAACGAAATCTATTTAATCAGAATCAGGAACATAAGTTATTGGAAGATGTTAAAAATATATGGTATGTAAATGATCCTGCGGAAGAGATAACTTATGAATCAGGAACTATTATACGGATATATAACCTAAGAGAGTCCTGGAGCAATGAAGATCTTACGAATTTGTATAAGAATATACAAAGGTTAATTCCGCCTGTTGATGTCAATGCCGCAAAACTGGGAATAAAATTTAAAAAGGATTTTGACATCAACATGTATGTCGATGATAAATTGTTTACCGCAGAAGAAGTAATGACGTTCGGCGATGTCATTGAACGCGCCCAATTTACAATGATTGGGAAAGTTAATGAATTAGGGGTATTAGATTTTACATATAAATCCCATACTCCATATAGGACATTTGATAATAAAATAAACATACTTGACAAGAGCGATTTATCTACCAATGGATATAGTATAAGAGGGACAAGGCGTTTTATTGACGAAACAACAAATCATCCCCCAAAGTGTGGACCTTTTGCTTTTACCTTTTACGCTTTCGACCTAAAGAAACCAGATAAAACCATACTCAATAAGGATTTAAAAGAGTTTATAAAGGAAAATTTTGTCTATGTGTTACGGGATGGCGTTAGAGTATATCCGTATGGAGAGAAGGAATTAGATTGGTTAAATTTAGATAAACTACGTTCTACATACAAAGCTGGGCAATTTGTCAGTTACAATGACTTAACGGGCTTTATTTATATAAGCCAAGAGCATAATCCGTTATTAAAGGATGCCTCCAATAGGCAGGGTATAGTGAATACGAATGGAGCATACGAAGATTTTACCAGCCTTGTAACTGCTGTTACAGAGATATTTAATGCTGAAATCAAGATAGATAAATTAAAGTCCGAGATTCAGCAAAAGAAAAGTTTTGTTCAAACCAAAAGCAAGCTAAGCACATCTTTTGAGGAGTTAAAACAAGCGTTGGTGAAAGTAAATGATACAGATGTTTTGTATGCCGCAAAGAAATTTATAGATACATATAACTCGCATCTTACAATAGTTGAAGATAGAATGAAAACAGTAGAGGATTTAGCAGGGCTGGGAATGGCTGTAGAAAAATCTTCTCATGATTCATTACGGCTATTAATGATAATGAAAAGCAATATAAAGGATGTAATTAATAGAATTAAGAAAGACTCATATGTCAAAGAAGACCTCATATCTTTGTTAACCGATTTAGATGAAAATCTAACTTTGGTGTATGATGACATGCAAATGATACAGCCGCTTTTTAAGATTCAAAGAACAGCCATAAAAGACGTGTCAGTATTAGATTGCATAAAAAAGGTTCTTCGATATTTTAGATATGAAATCGACGATAAGATAGAGACCAATATAAATGAAATCAAAGATGATTTAGTGGTCTCAACTAATACGGGTTTGATCTTGCAAATATTGATTAACCTTATTGATAACGCTATATATTGGTTAAATGCATCAGACAACAAAGATAAAAAACTCTATTTTGAAATCAATCCGATAGAGAAAACCGTTATTGTTGCTGACAATGGCAATGGTATTAGAGAGGATGTTGCTCCATTAGTCTTCAATGAGTTTGTCTCAATGAAAACTAATGGTAGAGGTCTTGGTTTATATATAGTACGAGAACTTCTGTTTAGAATAAATGCAGAAGTGTATATTTTAGAGAATGATAAAGATAAAATTTTGCCTGGCGCGAATTTCATAATCAAGTTTAATAAAATGGAGGAATAGCCATGGATGGGGTGATTATTTTTGCGGATAATAAGGTGTTTGATAAGGGTTTTTATGAAAACGACTTGTTTCTAAAACTCCAATCGGATGATGCATTGTCTGTACTACCAGTTGATACCATCTGCAATTTAGAAAAGGTTTTGAAAACAATGTCCACTTTCAAGGCTCTTATCTTAGACTGGAATTTTGAACAAGAATTAGATACAAAAGACCAAATTGAAGGTGTACGTTTACCAAATTCCAATCCCAAAAAGCTGTTGGAAGATATTGATATATATTATCTAATATACATATACTCGCAAGCAGAAATATCAGAAGCCGATAAGGAGCAGTTATATAGAAAATTCGACAAGAAGATACAATTTAGAACAAAAAAGGGATTAGATGCGATAGAAGAAGAATATGATAATATCAAGCGGGACATTGCTGATTTTGAGAATACCCACAAACATATGGAAATACCTTTCATATGGAGTCAAACTATAAATCAGTCCGTGCAAACAATATTCCGTGAATTAGAAAATGCAAGCCCTAATTGGATAGAGGAGATCAGGGATTCCGCAAAAACTGATGGAGGAGAATCCACTTCTGAAATTATTGAAATATTCCATAATCTATTGAACGAGTCCTTGATTCAGAACAAGATTTTACGAGAAAAGTTGGACGGATATAATTGTGATAAACAGGCAACAAATGAAGAGAATACAGCCAAACTATATAGGCGTATTTTCTATTCTAAGTTAACAAAAGATGCACCAATAATGACAGGAGACATCTTTAAATTTGATGATAATAAATACGGTATTCTAATTACCCCAGAATGTGACTTGGCAGGCAAAGAAAAAGGAACTTATGAGTTTCTTCTTATCAAAAAAGATGCATCCAAGAAATATCAAGAAGAGAAAATGGTATCATATACTAAAAATTCAAAGAGTGCTAAGGAAATTTTCAATAATGGAGTGCTTCGCAGGCATATTTTTCCGTCATTTCCATTTGAAGAACAACAATACAACGACATTGCTGTTATTGATTTCTGCGATGCACTAAGAGTTCATAATAAGGTTGATGAAAAAAACGAATGCATTGATGCAAAAAGGTCGCAATACAAACTTAATGCACCATATATTCACCAACTAAGACAACGTTTTGTTGCGTCCTTTGGACGTTATGGTGTTCCTGCAATTCCTGAGAGTTTGAGAGACTACAATCTAAAATAATGAAACTAACCTTTGAACCCAACTTAGAGTATCAGCAGGAGGCAATCGGTGCGGTTATCGGATTGTTTGAGGGGCAGCCCCTCGAAGACTCCGATTGCCGTTGCGAAATACGGGAGGGAAATCAAACCAGTCTCATTGACGGGGTTGGCAATCATCTTGCACTTACCGAGGAACAGATACTTGCCAATCTGCAAAAGGTTCAACAGCAGAATGACATTGCTGTCACAGATTCGTTAAACGGAATGCACTTCTCCGTTGAAATGGAAACTGGAACAGGTAAAACCTATGTTTATCTACGTACTATCTATGAGTTGAATAGCAAATACGGGTTCAAGAAATTTGTTATCGTGGTTCCCTCCGTGCCGATTCGTGAAGGGGTATTGAAGAACCTGCAAATTACGTACGACCACTTCCAAACGCTGTACGACAATACGTCTGTCAATTACAACGTATATGACAGCAACCACATTTCACAGTTGCGAGGATTCGCCACGAGCGACAATATAGAGATTCTTGTTATCAATATCGATGCCTTTGCCAAAGACGAGAATGTCATCAACAAGCCCAACGACAAATTGAACGGACAGGAACCGATAAAGTTTATCCAATCAACCCATCCTATCGTTATTGTGGATGAGCCTCAAAACATGGGGTCTGATAGACGATCCGCAGCCATCGCCAACCTCAAACCGTTATGCACGCTCCGTTATTCAGCCACGCATCGGGAGCTCTATAATTTAATATACAGCCTTAATCCCATAAAGGCGTATGATATGGGGTTGGTCAAGCAGATTGAAGTGGATTCAGTATTGGAAGAAAATTCGCAAAATGGGGCTTTTGTCGAATTGACCGCAATCGTTGCTACGAAAACAAGAATCACGGCAAAGTTAACCATTGACGTGAATGACAAGGATGGAGTGAAACGAAAGAGGGTTACGGTAAAAGTGGGCGATGACTTGTATAATCTGTCCAATAATCGGGAGATCTATCGAGACGGTTATATTGTTGAAGGTATAGATGCGTCAAATAGCTTTGTCTCGTTTTCCAATAATGAGATGCTTTACCAAGGACAGCAACGTGGCGGGCAGAACGATGAGATAATGAAATTCCAAATTCGTCGCACTATTGAGGAGCATCTCAACAAAGAACTAAAACTAAATAAGCAAGGAATAAAAGTTCTTTCGCTATTCTTCATAGACCGTGTGGCGAATTATCGTTCATACAATATACAAGGAGCAAGAGTAGAGGGTAAATTTGCCATATGGTTCGAGGAAATTTATAATGAGTTAATGGCAAAACCGATATATCAATCACTGAATAGATTTCCTATAGACAAGATACACGATGGCTATTTTTCAGAAGATAAAAAAGGTCAAATGAAAGACACTTCGGGCGAGACACAAGCCGATGACAATACCTATAACAGGATAATGAGAGATAAGGAATGGATGTTAGATATCAATACGCCTCTGCGCTTCATTTTCTCTCATACGGCATTGCGAGAAGGCTGGGATAATCCGAATGTCTTTCAAATTTGTACTTTGAATGAAACCAAGTCCGATATGAAGAAACGGCAGGAAATCGGACGTGGTTTGCGATTGGCAGTCAATCAGGATGGAGTAAGAGTCTACGACAGAAATATCAATCGCTTGACGGTGGTAGCCAATGAAGCCTATAATGACTTTGCAAAGGCCTTGCAAAATCAATTGAAAGAGGATTGCGGTGTTGATTTTAGGAATCGTATCAAACCTAAACGAAACAGAATTGCTGTTACTTACCGTAAAGGGTTTGAGGTGGATCCATTGTTCCTTGCTATTTGGGAGAAGTTGAGAACTCGAACGACCTATCGTGTCAAATACGATACAGAAGCACTGATACAAAAAGCGGGGCAGGCGATTAAGAACTTACCCAAAATTGAAAAACCGTCGGTTCATTCGATTAAAAACGCGGTTGTATTTACAGGAGAGGGTGTTGTCTCTGACTATAAAGGCGATTGGGTGTCGACTACTCAATCGGATTATGTGATTCCTGATATGCTTGGGTATATTCAGCAACATACTGAGTTGACACGCAATACCATAATGCGTATTGTCGCTGAATCTGGACGCATTGATGATTTAGCAGTCAATCCTCAGTTATTTATGGATTGGGCTATTTCCGCTATCAAAAATGAGCTTTATGAGTTGATGATTGATGGCATTGAATATCTCAAATTAGGTGATAGCACCTATGAAATGAGATTGTTTGAAGATTGGGAAACCTACGAAGATGAATACACGTTTGAAGTATCTAAAAAAGAAAGAACCATTTACGATAATTTCATTCCTCTTGATTCCGCTGTCGAAAATCAGTTTGCCAAAGATTGCGAATCTAGCGACCTTGTAAAGTTCTATTTCAAATTGCCGGGGTGGTTCAAGATACCGACACCAATAGGCAGTTACAATCCGGATTGGGCTGTAGTATTTGAAGATGATAAACGGATATATTTTGTGGCCGAAACCAAAGATACCGGTACACCTAATGTTGATTTGTCTAAACTTCGCTCTGAAGAACAGGCCAAAATCAAATGCGGGAAAGCGCATTTCCGGCTATTTCCTGATTTGGATTACCAAGTAGTCAAGAGTGTATGCGGCTTAAAACGATAACTCTTTAACACATCCAAGCGTTTTCAAGGGCCTTTATACAGTATGCTGCCGGCCTTGGAATCGTTTGTGCGTGATGCGATTGTAACGCAACGCCCTGTTGCGGCCAGCTTATTTCGTGAGAAAACGGTTATCAACTACCCCAACAACGCCTTGCGGGAGTTGATGATGAACGACTGTATGCACCGCGACTATCAGTCCAATATGCCGATACGTCTGTATCAGTTCGACGACCATATCGAGATTATGAATGCCGGCGGTCTGTATGGCGAGGCTCGCCCCGAGAACTTCCCGTTGGTGAACGACTACCGCAACCCGATTGTGGCGGAGGCGATGAAGGAGATGAAATACGTCAATATGTTCAATCAGGGCGTCAAACGGGTGCAGGATATGCTGCGCGAGAACGGCAATAAAGAAGCCGCCTTCGATGTCTCCAAACTGACGGTTTTCTGTGTAGAGGTCTATTCGAATGAGGAGGGTGTTTCTCAGGATATTAACGATGAGACTACCCAGAAAACTACCCAAAGCTTATCTAATGTACAGGTAAGCATACTTGAATACATGCAGAGTCATCCGAATGCCAGCCGCAAGGAAATTGCTACGGGTATCGATGGTATTACTGAAGATGGTGTGAAATATCATCTCCAAAAACTGCAAAACCAAGGAATCCTAAAGCGTATAGGCCCCGATAAAGGCGGCCATTGGGAGATTGTTTAGTGGAACTCATAAGAAATCCTTATTAGTTCACGCCCCTTTACATCCTCGCCATCACATACAGCGGGCAAATCCGTACTTGCCGGGGGCACCTTGGGCTTCTCGGTCTTTGTGTTCGAAGGCGGTTAATGAGAAAACCACACGGAAAATTTGGGATAATCCGTGTTTTGTGGAGATATGAAAGAAGATTACCATACCGCCGCAATCTTGCGGATGTTGCGCAGTCGTTTCATGAGGAAAGAATCTTTCTTTGCGGTTTGCAGATTATAGTCAAGTTGCATCCGCATCAGCAATCCGGCATCGATGCCCAAAGCTGCTTCAAACAGGAGTGCCGTTGAGGTCGTGAGCGGGCGGCGACAATTCAAGATGTCGTTGAGCATCTTGTATGAAATACCTATTTGTTCCGCAAGTTTGGTTTGTTTGGTGTTGCGGTATTCCACTTCCTCTTTAAGCAGTTCTCCCGGATGAATCGGGCGCTGGCAAACATAGGTCTTCATACTCTTGTTATCTATAGTGGTTCGACAATTCCAAAATGTTGCATATCGTGGCAATGGTTTCGGACGAAATCTGCTTCACGGTAAACTCGATTCGGTATTGGTCGTTTACTCTGATGGAGGAAATGCCCGCCTTGTCACCCTTCAAGACTTCGTAATGAAGCGAGTTGATGGCAAAGAGTTCTTCAATGCCCTTCGCTTGTTCAAGGATTTTGATGCGCAATTGGTATCTTGTCACGATGTGCGGTTGAAATCGGTATTTCTTATCCGATGTTTTCCCGCTTTCGTATAATTGGCGCAAGTATTCCTTTTCAAAGTTGACGACCATGGTTAATTTCCCTGTTCAAGTTGCAAAGATAAGGTTTCTTTTCAAAAGTTCCACTATAAAAGTGGATATTTTACATCCTCGCCACTGCATAAAGCGGGCAAATCCATACCTGCCTGATTGAGCCCTGGGTTTCTCGGTCTTTATACCAAAGATAACAATTTGTCGACAAACAACATAAGCAATAAAATTAAATAAAGGCCAACAAAAACATCGCTTGCGGACGGGTAAATCTGCCTATATTTGCACGTGCGGGCGGCAATACCCTCTCGGTGTATATCCCGCGTCAAAACAACAGGTTATGAACCCCAACCATCGACACCTTTTCAAGCGTTACATCGCACAGGCCTCCGAGTTCGAACCCTTTATCCTTGACGTGGCCAAGGGCGAAGGCGTTTACATCTGGAACACGGACGGCAAACGCTATATGGACTTTATCTCAAGCATCTGCGTGAACAATGTAGGGCATCGCAACCCCGTTGTTCTCCAAGCCATTGAAGAACAGATGCAGAAATACCTCCATATCATGGTGTACGGAGAGTTTATCCAAAAACCTCAACTGGACTTAGCCGAAACCCTTTGCCGGCATTTACCGCCGCAATTGCAAAAGGTATTCCTGCTCAATTCGGGTTCGGAGGCCATCGAAGGCGCCATCAAACTCTCCCGGCTCTACAATCACCGCAGCGAAATCATCTCCTTCGGAAATTCCTACCACGGCAGCACGATGGGCGCGATGAGCGCGCTGGGAAACGATCCCATCCGCCACCGCTTCGACCCGCTTCTGCCCGAACACCGTATGCTTGAATACAACAACACCGGCCAATTGTCGCAAATTACCGATAAAACCTGTTGTGTGATTACGGAAGTAATTCAATCGGGCAGCGGCATGACAGAAGCCGACTCATCTTTTCTGCAAGCCTTGCGCCAACGTTGCACCCAAACGGGGACCCTGCTGATCTTCGATGAGATACAAAGCGGCTTCGGACGGAGCGGTAAACTCTTTGCCTTTGAACATTCCGGCGCTGTGCCTGATATACTCTGCCTTGCCAAAGGCATGGGGGGCGGAATGCCCATCGGCGCTTTCGTGGCGAGCGAAGAACTGATGGAACTGCTCAACAACGAACATCCGCTTATGGGGCACGCCTCCACTTTCGGCGGCCACCCCCTCAGTTGCGCAGCCGCCTTGGCCTCCCTCAACCTCATCCTAAGCCCCGATGTATTGCCCCATGTGGAAGCAAAAGGACAACGGATAAGACGGCATCTTTCCGAGATTCCGCAAGTAATCTCGGTTCACGGGAAAGGTCTTTTCCTGGCCGCCCATTTCAACAGCGAACAACTTACCGCCCGGATTCAGGAAAGATGTATGCAGAACGGCTTCATCACATTCTGGCTGCTCTTCAACCACCAGGCATTGGCGCTCACCCCGCCGCTCACCGTTTCCGAAGCCGAAATAGACGAAGGCATGGAAATTTTCAAGCAATCGGTGCGGGAAGCCGCCGCCCTTTAACGCCTTCAACTTCAACAAACCACAGAAACAAAATCTAAAAATCCAACCATAATCACACCGAATATGTTTACAGGTATCATTGAAAAAATCGCCACAGTAACCAAGATCGAGCAGGAAGGCAGCAACTTCCATTTTACGCTCCGCACACCGGTGGCCAAGGAACTCAAGATAGACCAAAGCATGGCGCACAACGGCGTATGCCTTACCGTGGTGAAGCTTGATCCGCAAAACGACCAATATACGGTGACGGCCATGGACGAAACCATGCAACGCACCAACCTCCGTTTCTGGCAGGTGGGCACGGAAGTGAACATAGAACGCTCCATGCGCATGGACGGACGCTTCGATGGCCATATCGTACAGGGCCACGTGGATCAGACCGCCGTGTGCGAAAAAGTGGAGGTCTTGGACGGAAGCTGGAAATTCCATTTCGGATTCACACCCGGCAACCACGAACACTTTACGGTGGAAAAAGGTTCCATCTGCGTAAACGGTGTGAGCCTCACCGTGGTGGATTCCCTGCCCGGCAAGTTTTCGGTGGCCATCATTCCCTACACCTTTGCCGAAACCAACTTCCACAACATCAAGGAAGGGTCGGTGGTGAATATCGAATTCGATGTATTCGGCAAATATGTGGCCCGACTCTTCAATGAATACCTCAAACAACAAGGCAAATAAATGACGCTCTCTCTACTGTGGGGGTTGCTTCCGGTGTTACTGACGGCAACGCTCTACCTGCTTTCCCTGCGGAACAGATTCCTGGCCAGGCTTTATTCGCCGCTTTCCCTCTGCCTCTGCACGGCCTTGTTGCTTGCCGTATGCCTGGCGATGGGGTTAATCCGACAGGATGCCGGCCAAAACGATGGACTTGCGTTCTTGCGGAACCTGAAACATTCCGTTCTGCTGATCGCCGTATTGAGTCTTTTCATCATGGTCTGGGGCATGTTCACGCTACACCGTTTCCATACGGATGCCAAACGCCTCTCGAACCTGATTCCGGCGGGTATATGGATTACGGTGATCTCTCTGCTCTTCGGCAGCCAGGCCTTGGAACGATACGAAATCCAACTCTGGAGAAACGCCGCTCCCGCCTACTTGGCATACCAACGGGACGGCACTGAAAAGCATCTGCCCTTCGCACTCGTGCTCACCGACTTCAAGATCGACTACCACGACCCCGTGATTTATCTGGCAGACAGCCGCAACGGCCAAATCTTACCCGAAAACAGACCGCAGGGATTTGCAATCGATTCCCGCCAATGGGAAAATTTCCTGAAAGGCAAAGCCGCCCGGCCCGAAAAACAGATTGCAGACTGCCGTATCCGCATTCTCGACTACCTGCCGAGCGCCTATCTCAAAGAAGTGGACCGGCAGAACGTAGCCGTTCCCTCCGAACAAGACGGTGCCGTACCGGCCGTTCGGATAGAAGTGGAAAAAGAGGGGGCGGCACAATCCGACACCGCCTGGATTGCCGGCGGCAGCACCTTGCTGTTGCCCACATTGTTCACAGTGGACTCGGTGCGGGTATTGGGTTTGGGGCAGCGTCAGGCCGCAGGATACCGCGCCGGACTCACCATCTATGAAATCAAGAACGACAGCGGCCGCACACGACAGGTTTGCGTACGTCCCAATCATCCCTGCCGCGCGGGCAATTTCGCCATCTATCTCAAATCTTTCAAGGAAGAATATGGTTTCTGGGATCCCTATGTCACGCTTGAAGTCGTGAAAGACCCTTGGCAGCCTGCAACCCATACGGGAATCCTGATGCTTTTCATCGGCTTGGCGGGCGCATGGATGCAAAGCTTATTCCGCCTCCGTAAGGATCAAACTACAACACGATGAACTGGAATCACTTTATTGGGTTTGCCCTCGCCGGCATATTTTTTCAAATCGCCGCATCCATACTGGCTTTTCTGAACAAACGTAAGCCTGCCTTATGGATGGAAGCGTGCGGTCTTGCGGTCTTGGGCGTTTTTATCGCCGGATTCTGGATCACGGCGCAACGGCCGCCCTTGGCCAGCATGGGGGAAACACGGCTTTGGTATGCATTCTTCCTTGGCCTCTGCGGCTTGGGCGTATACGCCGCATACCGTTATCGTTGGATATTGGGACTGGGCACGCTGCTCTCAACGGTATTCCTGTTGCTCAATCTGTTCAGGCCCGAACTCCAGACCCGTCCGCTGATGCCGATCCTGCAAAGCGGCTGGTTCATCCCGCATGTAATCGTGTACATCTTCGCCTATGGATTGCTTTCGGTATCCTTCCTGCTCTCCCTCTACAGCCTTTTCCGCCCTCGGCACACCGCCAACACGCAATTGATGGCCCATATAGACCAACTCACCCGTCTTGGCGCGGGATTCATCCTCACCGGCATCTGTCTGGGCGCCATCTGGGCAAAACAGGCCTGGGGCTATTTCTGGACATGGGATCCCAAAGAGACCTGGGCCTTGATCACCCTGCTCTGCTACGGAATCTACATCGGCATGCGCCAATGCAATGCCGTACAGGCGATTTTCCGAGACAGGAGCTGCGCTTTTGTGCAGATGCTCGGATTCATCGCGCTCCAGATCAGCTGGTACGGCATAAACTATCTGAAAGCGGCCCAAGGCATGAGTGTACATACCTACGCTTAAAAATACCGCGGATAAGGAGTTTTTCATAAATTTGCAGGTTAAGACCATTCAAAGTTCATCGCCATGAACAAACTCAACATTGCCCTTGTCTGCGGAGGTTTCTCCAAAGAAAGCGTCATTTCGATCAACGGTGCTGAAGCGATCGCCAAGCATATCCCCACCAACCGATACCGGGTCTTCAAGATCATCATCGAGCCCAATCGCTGGTATTACAAAGCTGAAGACGGTAGCACCGATGAAATAGACAAGAACAACTTTACCCTCTCCAGCAGCAATATCCGCTTCGACCTGGCGTTCATCAACATCCACGGAACCCCCGGTGAGAACGGCCTCCTGCAGGGTTATTTCGATTTGCTCCACATTCCCTACACCACTTGCAACGCATGCACCTCCGCCATCACATTCAATAAAGCCTTCTGCAACGCCATTCTTTCCCGGCACGGTATCCGTGTGTCGGATTCGGTGCATCTGTTGCGACAGGAAAACTACGAACTGGAAGAAATCGGCAGGAAACTCGGGTTTCCCTGCTTTGTGAAACCCAATTCGGAAGGCTCCAGCATAGGGGTAAGCAAGGTGAAGAACGCCGACGACCTGCCGGCGGCCATCGCCAAGGCCTTTATGGAAGACAAGGAGGTTCTTGTGGAACGTTTTGTGAAAGGCAAGGAATACTCTTGCGGATTGATGCGCATCAACGGCAAAATCACCGTTCTGCCCATCGCCGCCATTGTACCCAAGAACGATTTTTTCGATTATCAGGCCAAGTACGAAGGGGCTTCCGAAGAAATCGTCCCGGCCCCCATTCCCGAAGAACTCGCCCACGAGATCGGCGATATCGCCACGCGCGTTTACCGGATTCTGAACTGTTCCGGCATTGTCCGTTGCGATTTTATCGTGGAGGAAGAAACCAACCACGTTTATTTTCTCGAAGTGAACACTACGCCCGGTCAGTCGGAAGAAAGCATCGTGCCCAAAATGGTACGCCAGATGGGATGGACGATGGAGGAATTTTACCAGACCGTGATTCTGGAAGCCCTTAACAAATAAACGCGCATGGCATCTTTTCTCCCCAATTTCTTTCCGACACCCAAGCACCGTCAGTTCAATATCAATCCGCGCTATTACGATGCGGAAAAGGAACGTTTGGAGCAATTGAAGAAACAATACGAACCCGGAACTCCCGAAGAAGAGAAACTGGCCGAAGCCAAGGTACGTATCCGCGCTTCCTTTCAACGCGGCGGAAAGCAACCAAAAGGTCTGCTGAGCACACGCAGGCTCATGGTTTATCTGGTGATCCTGCTCGCCTTGCTGTGGTGGATTCTCGGATAAAAGAACGAAAGCGGGTATGGACAGCGTAATCAATCTTCTTCCCGAATTCATCGCCAACCAGATTGCCGCCGGTGAAGTGGTGAACCGTCCCGCATCGGCCGTGAAGGAGTTGCTCGAGAACGCGGTGGATGCGGGAGCTTCCGAAATAGAACTGCATATACAAGACGGCGGCCGCACCCTTATCCAAGTGGTGGACAACGGTTGCGGCATGTCGGGAAAAGACGCCGAACGTTGTTTCTTACCGCATGCCACATCCAAACTCCACACGGCAGACGATCTGCAGCATATCCGCACGATGGGATTCAGGGGAGAGGCGTTGTCCTCAATTGCCGCCGTGGCGCAGGTTGAGTTGCATACCCGCCTTCACGACAGCGAAACGGGAACCCGTGTCTGCATCGAAGGCAATCAGATAAAAACCGTTGAATCCTGCGTTTGCCCGCCCGGTACGGTGTTTTCTGTGCGCAACCTTTATTTCAACACGCCCGCCCGCCGCGAATTTCTCAAAAGCGACGAGGTGGAATACCGCTACATCGAAGAAGAGTTCAGCCGGATCGCCCTGGCCCAGCCCGGTATCTGCTTCCAGTTATACCGGAACGGACAGAAAATCTATCACCTGGAAGCGGCCAATCTCAACCGACGCATCATCCAGCTGATGGGCAAGGCCTACGAGAACCGCCTTGTGAAAACCGCCGAAACCGTTTCAGGGCTCAAGCTGATGGGCTATATCTGCTCGCCCGCCTACAGCATCAAAGGGCGCAACAAACAGTTTATCTTCGTAAACCGTCGCTACATACGCCACGGCGGTCTTTCCAACGCCATCGAAAAAGCTTACCAGGGTTTGCTGCCGGAAGGGAAGTCTCCTGTTTTTTTCCTGCATCTGGAGGTTGAACCCGAAAACATCGACGTCAACATCCATCCCACTAAAACCGAGATACGCTTTCGCAACCAGGATGTGATCTCGGGCGTGTTGCAGTCGGCGGTGAAACATGCCTTGGGCCTCAATCAGATGCGGAATGTGATCGATTTCGAATCGAGCCAGGCGCTGCCTTACGAACATAAACCGCAGGGCTATGTTCCCCCCGCCCCCTCGCTGCACCTCAATCCCGACTACAATCCCTTTACCAATCCCCGGCCAGGCTCCCTTACAAAAGGAGGCGGCCCTAAAGGATTTCCTGACGCAAGGCACTTTCCCGACAAAAATTACAGCGAAGCCTATGCCGAAAATTTCGCCCTGATGCAAGCTTCGATGCAGATACAGGACTCGCCCGTGCAGCTGTTGCTGGATTGCTGTCAGGAAGTGGAAAGCGATACCCGTCTGGATGAACCGCCGCTTTCTTCTCCAACGGAAAAGCCGGCCGACAAAACGGTCAATATCTTTCAGCTTTTCAACACTTATATCGTAACGCCGCTCAAATCAGGGTTGGCCCTTATCGATCAGGAAGCCGCTTCGGAACGGATAATCTACAACGACTATACCGTACTCAAGGAAGGGAATCTGCCCTCCCAAAGCACGCTTTTTCCGCAAACGGTGGAACTGTCCACGGCCAACGCCGAACTGTTGCAGGATATCCGAAACGAACTGAACACCTTGGGATGGAGCATAGAATGGGTGGGCGGAACGTCTTTTCTGGTCAGCGCCCTGCCGGTCGGCATCCAAGAAAGCCGCGTTCAAGACATACTGGAAGGCATCATCGAATCCTACAATGCCCGCCTACCTCATATCAAGGGAAACAATCCCGAGGATATCGCACTGGCGGTGGCCAAAGAACTTTCCATCAAAACGGGAGAACCTCTATCTCACGAAGAAATCTTATATTTGACCAACCGATTGTTTTCCGGCCCCGCGCCGGATGTCTCGCCTTCGGGAAAACCAATCGTACGGATACTGAACAGACAGGAGATAGAGGGCCTGCTGACGCAGTCCCGGCAACAGAAACACGATTAAAATCAAGAACATGTACACGCAGAACAACAACTACCGCATACAAGGTTTCTCCTTTCTGCCACCCGTGGTAAAGAATCTGCTGATTCTGAACGTGCTGTTTTTCCTGGCCGATATCACGTTATCGACCCGCGGCATCGACTTGACACGCTGGTTAGGCCTGCACTATTTCACGGCCAAGGACTTTTATCCATTCCAGTTTGTTACCTACATGTTCATGCACGGTAATTTCTCTCATCTGTTTTTCAATATGTTCGCCTTATGGATGTTTGGCTACGCACTTGAAAACTATTGGGGAAGCAAGCGGTTTCTGGCCTACTACCTGATTACCGGCATCGGGGCGGGATTGATCCAATGCGGCGTACTGGCATGGGAACTGGCCGGAGCCGCCCATGTTTACGCGCCTGCGGCATTGCAGCACCATATCGACCAAATTGTTACCGTAGGTGCTTCCGGCGCGGTATTCGGCATACTGCTGGCATTCGGGATGTGCTTTCCAAACGTACCCATCTACCTGTATTTTTTCATCCCCATCAAGGCCAAATGGTTCGTTATCATTTACGGGGTTATCGAACTTTTTGCCGGTATCAGCGGCACAGCCGACGGCGTGGCGCACTTCGCCCATTTGGGTGGAATGATTTTCGGCTTTTTCCTGATTCTTTACTGGAAAAAACACGGCAGCCGGATCCGATAAACGAAACAGAGATATAAAAGATAAAAAAACACATAATCATGATCACAGACAATTTTGCTCGCCGTCACAACGGCCCCAACCCGGAGCAAACACAGAAAATGCTCCAGACCATCGGGGTAAAGAGCATGGACGAACTGATTGAAAAAACGGTACCCGCCGCCATCCGGCTCTCCAAGCCGCTCGACTTGCCGCCGGCGATGAACGAATACCAATATCTGAACCATCTGCACCAGATCGCAGGCAAGAACCAAGTGTTCCGTTCCTATATCGGGTTGGGATACTACAATTGCATCACGCCTGCCGTCATCACGCGCAACATTCTTGAAAATGCAGGCTGGTACACCTCCTACACGCCGTATCAGGCCGAAATTTCGCAAGGACGTCTGGAAGCCTTGCTCAACTATCAGACCGTTATCGCCAACATGACGGGCCTGCCTCTCACCAACGCCTCTCTTCTGGATGAAGGCACGGCCGCGGCGGAAGCCATGATTATGTTCTATCACGGCAGAAACCGCGACAAGGTGAAGGCCAACGCCAACGTTTGTTTCGTGGATGAACGCCTTTTCCCCCAGACCATCAGCGTTATCCAGACCCGCGCCCACCTTCTGGGGTTTGAAATCGAGATCGGCCGCATGGAAGACTTTTCGTTCCGTCCGGAAGTTTTCGGCGCCATTGTCCAGCAGGTTGACCGCAACGGCCAGGTTCACGAGTTGAAGAACTTTATCGATGCCGCCCACGCCGCCGGATCGCTGGTGGCCGTAGCCGCCGACCTGATGGCCTTGGCCGTGCTCCGGGCTCCGGGCGAAGACGGCGCCGACTGCGTATTCGGCAACAGCCAGCGGTTCGGTTTGCCGATGGGCTTCGGTGGTCCTTCGGCCGGTTTCTTCGCCTGCACCGACAACTTCAAACGCTCCATTCCCGGCCGTATCATCGGAGTTACGGTGGATGCCCAGGGGAACCGCGCCCTCCGCTTGGCGCTCCAGACCCGCGAACAGCACATCAAACGCGACAAGGCTACCTCCAATATCTGTACGGCACAGGCGCTGATGGCCGTGATGTCGGGTATGTACGCCGTATATCATGGAAAAGACGGTATCGAAGCCATCGCCCTCGATATCCACGGATTGGCCAAACGCATCGCCAAGCGCGCGGCCGAATACGGTTACAAGCCGCTCAACAGCGTATTTTTCGACACCGTATGTCTCGAAAGCCCCGTTTCGATTGAGGCTATCCGCCGAATCGCCCTCGAACACCGCATCAACTTCAACTATATCGACGACACCCACCTGAGCATCAGCATAGACGAAACCACCTCGCTCGACGATGTGCGCGAAATCATCGGCATCCTCGCCCAGGCCACGGGCAAGGAGCATACCTGCAACGGCGGCGCATGCTGCAAGGGACACTGCAAACAGGACGTGCTGGACGACATTCCCGCAAACCTGCGCCGCAACACGCCCTATCTGGAACATCCGGTATTCAACACCTACCACAGCGAAACGGAGATGATGCGCTACATCAAGAAACTCGAAGAAAAGGACCTTTCGCTCAACCGCGCCATGATTCCGCTGGGTTCCTGCACGATGAAACTGAACGCGGCTGCCGAAATGATGTGCCTGAGCCTGCCCGAAATGGCGGCCATCCATCCTTTCGTTCCCGCCGACCAAGCGCAAGGCTACCACGAACTCATCGATCAATTGGAAAAAGACCTCTGCGAAATAACGGGATTCGCCAAAGCTTCCTTCCAACCCAATTCGGGAGCGGCGGGCGAGTACACGGGGCTTTCGGTTATCCGCGCCTATCAGGAAGCCAAGGGCGAAAGCCACCGCAACATCTGCCTTATCCCCGCTTCGGCACACGGCACGAACCCTGCTTCGGCGGCTATGGCGGGTCTGAAAGTGGTAGTGGTGGCCTCCACGCCCGAAGGCGAAATCGACGTGAACGACCTCAAGGCCAAGGTAGCCGAACACGGACCGAACGTTTCCTGCCTCATGATCACCTATCCATCCACGCACGGCGTGTTTGAGGAAGCGGTGTTGGAAATCCTCGGCATCGTTCACGGCTGCGGCGCGCAGGTATATATGGACGGGGCCAACATGAACGCCCAGGTAGGGCTCACCTCGCCCGGCCACATGGGCGCCGACGTATGCCACCTCAACCTGCACAAGACTTTTGCCATGCCCCACGGCGGCGGCGGTCCCGGCGTAGGCCCCATCTGCGTGGCCAAACACCTGGCTCCCTACCTGCCCGACCACGTGCTGGTGCCGGTAAGCCACACGGGAAGAAACGCTGTTTCGTCCTCGCCCTACGGCAGTGCCTTCATCCTGCCCATCACCTACGGTTATATCCGCATGCTGGGGGCCGAAGGCCTCAAGTCGGCCACCGAATACGCCATTCTGAACGCCAACTACCTGCGCGCCCGTCTGAAAGACCACTACAAGATTTTCTTTACCGGCAAACAGGGCATGTGCGCCCACGAAATGATTCTGGATTGCAACCAGTTCATGATGAGCGCCAACGTGCAGGTGGGCGATATCGCCAAACGTTTGATGGACTACGGTTTCCATGCCCCCACCGTGGCTTTCCCGGTTCACGGTACCTTGATGGTGGAACCCACCGAAAGCGAGCCGCTCTCCGAACTGGATCGCCTGGTGGATGCCTTTATCGCCATCCGGGCTGAAATCAAAGAAATCGAAGACGGCAAGGCCGACCGCGAAAACAACGTGATCCACAACGCGCCGCATACCCAGCTGGTGGTTTGCGCCGATGAATGGAAATACCCCTATTCGCGCAAGCAGGCCGCCTTCCCGCTGCCGCACGATGACAAGTATTGGCCTACGGTCGGCAAGGTAGATGACGCCTACGGCGACCGCAACCTGCAATGCACCTTGGTGTAAGCCGGAGTTGAGCGCGTGCGCGCTTAAGACGTTGCTTTAAATACAACTCCGCATTAATAAAAAGCCTTCCGTACGAAATGTACGGAAGGCTTTTTTGCAGTGAACGCCGCCCGGAACCCACTTCCCTATAGGAGGAACATCTCCCCTAATACTCCAAACCCACGTTGTCTATTTTCAGCCAATTGCCTTCTTCTCCTTTGTAGGCACCTTGCGTTCCCGAACTGATAAACAGAATGAGATGCGTAACGGGAGTCTGCACACCCTTGTCGGAGGTGTTTTCCGCCCAGCCCACTTCCTCAATCGGCACCGACTTCCCCTCGCTGTTGCGCGTGTGGAAGATGCTGTTGAGTTTGCTGAATTCGCTTAGCGACGCTTCGTTGGCGGGTTTTCCATACACCAACGGTACACGGATCTGATTTCTCCAATCGGAAGACTGTCTTACAAGAAATTCACCCGTGGCGATACGCTTGGCATACACCCTGCCGTCTTTCTCCCAACGTTGCTGCAAGTGCACCATAATGATGCCGGGGTCCTTGCCTTCATATTCCCTCACCTTTCGGCCCGTGGCATGAATCACCTTGCCGGTGTTGCCCACAAAGGCGGCGTAGTCCAATACCAGGTTCTTGGGCCTCTGCGTAAAAGGGATGCCCATATCGACACAATTGTAGGCGGCGTTCATATCCCTGATGGGTTCAAGCGTGGTGCCCAAATAGATGGATCCGGCCGTGACAACGTTCATCGTGAGCATGCCGGCCGCCTTGAACGAAATTCTTTCTGTATGGAGAACGGCGCAGCGGCCCTCTCCCCTGCTTTCGGGTCGTACGTTGCAATTCACCTTATCCACCCCCCACACCTCGGCATAGACATTCGAACTCGCCCACGGGGATTTCTTGTTGACATAGGGAACTTTTCCTTTCACCACCCCCTCGTCGGCAATGGCATACACCTCCCTTTCCTCCCCACCCACAATAACCGATTCCTTAATGATGCGCGTGAGCCAATGTTCGAAGTCGCCGTAAGGCAGCTTTTGAATTTCTCCGGCAGATACCGGCGCGAATCCCGAAGCGGGAGCGGCGGTTTTCTGTGCGGAAAGCGCCCCCACCGTCAAGGTCAGAACCGCCACTATAACGCTTATGCAACGCATAGACTTTATCTTAAATTTCCCGAATCTTTCAACAAAGATAAAGATTTACCGCCGCCCCCGACAAGCGTGAGAAATCGGAAAAGTGTATCTCCCCGGATAATAAACCTGCAAAAAGTTGTAATTTTGCAGTGAAAAAACCTGCAAAAAGTTGCAATATGCTTGAACGTAAGATATTCAATAAATTCAACAACTGGAGAATATCCAAAGATAAGAAAGCCTTGCTTGTGAAAGGCGCCCGGCAAGTGGGTAAAACAACGAGCATCCGCACGTTCGGCAAAAAAAACTACAAGCATTACATCGAGATTAACTTCGAGAAGACCCCTTCGGCACGGGAGGCCTTTGCCGGCGACTTGGACGCCAAGACGATAATCCTCAACCTGTCGGCTATGGGGTACGGCCCCTTTGAAAAAGGGGAAACGCTCGTATTCTTCGATGAAATCCAAAGTTGCCCCGCCGCCCGTACCGCCATTAAGTTTTTGGTGGAAGACGGCGCCTACGATTATATAGAATCCGGTTCGCTGTTGGGTATCAACTACAAAGAGGTATCTTCCTATCCTGTGGGCTTTGAAGAACAGGTTGAGATGTACCCGCTTGACTTCGAGGAATTTTTGTGGGCCAACGGCGTTTCTTCCGACGTCATCGCCTTGCTCCGGCAGGCTTATGAACGCCTCACTCCCTTGCCCGACTTCCTGCACGAGCAGATGATGAACCATTTCCGCCGCTTTCTGATTGTGGGCGGTATGCCGGAAGCGGTTATGGCCTTTCTGACAGATAACGACCTGAAAAAAACCCGTCGTGTGCAGGCGACGATACTGGACGGCTACCGCAACGATATTGCCAAATACGCCGGCACCGAGCGGCATTTGGCCAAACGGGTGTTCGACGCCATCCCCGAACAACTCTGCAAGAAAGACAAGCGTTTCGTGCTGGCCGATTTGGAGAAGGGGGCCTCGCAACGTAAGTTCGGCGACGCCACGCAGTAGCTGGCAGATGCGGGCATAGCCTATTTCTCGTTCAATGTCAGCGCGTTCGAACTCCCGTTCGCGTTCTCGGAGAAGCGGAACCTGTATAAACTCTTTATGCTCGACACCGGTCTTTTGAGCCACATGTGCCTGAGAGACATTCTGTTTCCGGTGCTCAACGGCGAGATAGACATCAATGAAGGGGCGCTGACGGAGAATTTTGTGGCCACGGAGTTGGTCAAACACGGTATATCCTTAAACTACTACGACAAGAAGAGCCGTCAGGAACTCGATTTCATCTTTCCGGAGCGGAACCGCATCTCGGTCATCGAAGTCAAGTCGGGAAACAGCCACACCCGCCATGCCTCACTGAACGCCGTCCGCACTGCCTATCCCGACCGCATCCACCGCAGCATAGTGCTGAGTAAATTTAACGTGCGTCGTGTCGAAACATCTGGCAGTGATGCCACCCACCGCACCGATGAAGTCTTGTACTACCCGCTGTATATGACAATGTTTGTGTAGCTGGGCTTTTTTCTTCTGCGCCCGACTTGTCTTATCTTTGCAACATGTTGCATTGGGAACGACTTGATACAAAACACAGGCTTTATCCATTTGCGGAAAATCTGCTGCATACGGCATTTCCCTCCAATGAAAGGCGAGATGATGCGCAGCAACGTGAATACACTGACCGCAAGACGGAATTTACAGCCTACGCGCTCACCGACGGCGACGAACCGATAGGACTCATTACATGTTGGCATTTTTGTGGCGGTGTGAGCGCCAAAGAGCCATCCGCCGAACGCACGCTTCCCGAATTTGTCTATGTGGAACATCTTGCCGTTGCCCCGTCTAAAAGAAACAGCGGCTATGGCGCGGAGATACTGCGCTCACTCAAGGAAAGGCACAAAGGAATCATCGTGCTGGAAGTGGAACTGCCGCAAGACGAGATGAGCCGCCGAAGAATCGCTTTCTATGAACGCAACGGCTTTGAACTTTGCCGCCGCCCCTACCTGCAACCGCCCTACCGCCCCGGAGACACGTCCCTGCCGATGCACCTGATGTTCCACGGCACAGCCTCGCCCGCCCCAATCTTCAACACCATACGCGACACGATTCATCGCCATGTTTACGGAGTGGTGCAACCTGCTTAATTTACCTTAACCTTCGTTTCAAGAAAAAGCGGCGGGTGGCGAACAACAACAGCAAGGTGCCGCCCAGTTGCGACAGCGCCGTAACGCCGAATGCCGCCGCATATCCCACGTATTCAATCAACACGCCGCCAACAAGAATGCCGATGCCCAGGCCGATGTCCCACGACACCAAAATCGTTGAATTGGCGGTGCCCCGCTGGTCGTGACGCGCCACGGCGATAAACATATTGAGAAAAGCCGGATACATACGTCCGTTGCCGAGTCCTATCAACAGGGGGGAGGCATAGTAGGCCCATTCGCCGGGCGAGAGAAAAAACAACGTGTAGCCCACCGTACTGATGAGCGCGCCCTGCAAGGCATTTTCGGTGAGATGTCCCTCGCGCAACGACTTGGCACCGTAGATCCGCGAAACCACCAGCCCGATGGAAAGCAATGCAAAAAAGACGCCCGTGCCGCCGGTGATACCGAACTCCTCCTTACCGTAAATCGCCACATAATTGCTCATCACACCCCAGCATAATCCAAACAGCATGATGTTGAGGGCCATCAGCCAGGCTCGGATCAGGAAGAAATGATCCAGGCTCAGGGGCGGACGGCCCTCTATCTTGGGTCTTTCGGGAATACGGACCGTAGTGGTGCAATAGAAGCCGAGACCGGCCGCCACCAACGAGATGCCGAACAAAAACAGAAAACTGTCGGTGAGCGAATAAATCCAGATGCCCGCCGAAGGTGCGATAGCCATGGCCAGATTGTTGCTCAGCCCGTAAAAGCCTATGCCTTCGTTGCGGCGCGAAGAGGGCAGCACATCGATGGCCACGGTGCTGTTTGCTACCGTCGCGGCTCCGAACGGAAGACCGTGAAATGTGCGGACAATGGCAAACAACAAGAGGGTTACCGCTCCGAAATAGCCGGCAAAACAGATAAAAAAGACACAGAAAAAGAGCATCAGCACTTTCTTGCGGTCAAAACTATCCACAATGAAACCGCTGAACGGTCTGACAAGCAAAGCGGCAACAACATAACCCGACAACACCAGTCCGATGGTATCCTTCTCGGCCTCAAACCTATCGGCCAGATAAATCGGTAGCAAGGGCGAGAGCAAGTAAAAGGAAAAATACAGCATAAAATTGCTGCACATCATCTTGCAGTATTCCTTATTCCACAATCTTTCTGTATCTTGAGCCATCGTTATTAGCCTTGTTAAGCACACACGAATTTATATATTTCAAAACGAATATCTCCGATATTTTGCCTATCTTGCACAAAAAATTCAGACTTTCATGGATATTCGGTTACAGAGCTACGCATCGCCTTGCGGCGAACTGCTCTTGGGATCGTATGCGGACAGGCTTTGCCTATGCGATTGGACGACAGGAACGCGGCACGCAAAAGTTATGGCGCGGGTACAGCGGTATCTGAAAGCCCCGTTTGTGGAAGAACCGTCCGAGCTCACGCGCCGAGCCGCCCAAGAATTAGATGAATTCTTTGCCAAACGGAGGCAGGTTTTCGATTTGCCGCTGCTGTTTGCCGGAACCGATTTCCAACAACAGGTGTGGCGCAACCTGCTCAAGATTCCTTACGGGCAGACGCTTTCCTACCGACAGACGGCCTGCCTGCTCGGGATGCCGAATGCCGTGCGCGCGATAGCCAACGCCAACGGCGCCAACGCCCTTTCGGTTGTCGTTCCCTGTCACCGGGTCATCGGCCACAACGGCAACCTCTCCGGCTACGGAGGCGGCTTGGCGGCCAAACGGTTTCTGCTCGATTTGGAGTTTACATCAACGAAACGATAAAGCGGACAAAGTCTTCGATTTCTTCATCCACACTTGCCCTTTCAAGAACCTGCATATACCTGTCCCGCTGCTCCACCGGCACCACCACCCAGTTATACCCACCGGTAACCAACTGGCTGTTCATCGTAAAACGAGCGGTTCTTCCGTTGCCGTCCATATAAGGATGGATATAGACAAAAAAGAAATGCCCCAAAATAGCCCTCACAAAAGCATCCGGTTCCTGTAGAGCATCTCCTCCGACAGCATAGTCATGGCCTCCAACACGGCTTCCGGACTTAAGGGGGGATGCCTTGATCCGCGGATATAAGCCTAGTGTGTGCGATAGCCCAACAAATCGGCAGCCTTGATGATACCTGCACGAATGCAAGGTTCAAAAGATAGTTTACCGCAACCATGTAATATCAGTTTATTGCGCCCGACAACCATTAGTTTATTCTGCAAATACAGTCAATATAAAAGACATAAGCCGCCGCCCACCTTACACGGTACGCAAGCTTTCCACCGGGCTGGCGTTGGCCGCCTTGAGGCTTTGGAAGATCACCGCCACGAAAGACACCGCAAGGCAGAACACACCTGCGGCCAAAACGTAGAGCGGATTGAAAGTTATCCGATAGGAATAGTCCGCAAGCCACCTTTCCGCCAGATACCAAACCACGGGTACAGCCATCACGAAGCCCACAAGCACGTAAGAAAGAAAAGAACGCACCAGGCGGATCAACACGGCGGCGTTGTCGGAGCCGAATACCTTCCGGATAGCCATTTCCCGCGCCCTTTGCCGGATATAATAGATGGAGATCGCCACCAAGCCCAATATCGAAATCAATACCGCCATGCCGGTGAATATCTCCACGATTTTCGACAAACGTATCTGGGATTCGAAAGAGGCCTGCAACCTTTGATCCAGAAACGCCATGTCAGGTTCAAATCCTGTCATTTCCACAACAACATCCCGCACCGCATCGCAGGCGGTTACCGGATCGCCCTGCACTTCCACCAGAATGTTCCATGGATAAAGCAAATAATGTTCAGACAACAAAATCACGAACGGCTGTTCCCTCCTGAGTATATTGCCCCGGCGGAAATCCGCCACCGTACCGGAGATGGGCATCGGACTTCCGCTCGATATGAACGCATCGGCGTCCGGTTCAAGATTCATCGCCTTCATGGCGTATTCGGTAAGGTAAACGCCGCACGCTTCCCCATAATACGATACATTTTGCCGCCCTCCCTTTTCCTGCACAATGCGGATCCCCAGCATATTGAACGCCACCGTATCGAGCCTCAACCATTGCACGGAAAGCTGCACGCCGCAATACTCTCCGCTCATGTTGTTGCCGCCGTCGAAAGGCGTTCCACAGGCGGTACCCACCCGTTTGACGCAGGCCAGCGAGGATAGTCTATCCACCATCACGCCCACATTGTCCCCTTCCACATCGAGATCATCGATTTTAAGGATATTGGCGGTATTGTATCCCAAGGGGGCGTGCAGAAGATGACGTATCTGCATAATCATCACCAACGACATGGCCAGCATGATAATCGTGATGGCATTCTGTACAACGATGAAGCATTTGCCGAACACCATTCTTGAACGACGGCGGAAAAGTCCGCGCACCACTTCCACCGGTTTGGCGGATGAAATCAGCATAGCCGGCATAATTCCCGCCAACAGACCGATAAACAGCACAAAACCGATGGAAATCAGAATACCGGCCGGACTGAAGAGACTCGTGAAATCAAGTTGGGCCTGCAACAGGTTTTCCGCCACGGGCGCCAACGCCTTCGCCAACAAAAGCCCCATCAGATAAGAAAAGGCCGTGAGCAGAACCGCTTCCACCACCAAACGGACAACAATGCCGCCCCGGGAAGAACCCAGCAAACGTCGGGTGGCCATTTCCTTGGCGCGGACGCCCGACTGTGCCACGGTAAGGTTGATGTAGTTGAATACCGCAAAAGCAAGAATCAGCAAGCCTACCGTAAACAAGATGAGTATGAAGCGCCTGGAAGCCGTCTCAATATTGTCGGTGGTTCCAAAAGCCTCAAAGTAGGCCTCTTTCATAGGCACATAACGTATATCCTGCGCAAAACCCAAGGAATATATCCAATACCTTTCCTTGAAAAACGCCAATATATCGTCGCGATGCGCGTTCAAATCCTTGCCCGGATACATCTTCATAAAGTTGGCGCACGCCCCTGCATTGCCGGCAGACTCTTTTGACACCGCGGGATTGAATTCCGCCACCCGTTCCACCCGCAGCAACATGTCGGCATAGGGCACGATGGAACGGGCTATGTCTTTCATCACGCCGGTAACAACCACCGACGTGGAATCGGAAATACGGATGCTCTGTCCTACCGGATCTTCGGTGCCGAAAAGTTTGCGGGCAAAGGTTTCGGACACCACCGTGCTGTATTCGTCTTGCAATACGCTCTCGGCCACACCGCTCACAAGGGGAAATGAGAAGAATGAAAAGAAATTGCGCTCCACCGCAACGATCTTGGACTTCACCTCCTTTTCGTGCCACCGCACGGCAAGCGGATTCAAGGTCTGGGCATTCACGGGGCAAACATCCTCGATATCGGCATAGCGTTCTTTTAACCAATAGGGCACAGGCAAGGCCTCTTGCGGAGCTGGAATACCGTCGATGACGGAAAACGCCAGATAAATCCGATCCTTGTCTTTCTGGAAGTTGTCGGTGGAAAATTCCTGCCACGCATAGATGAATATCAATACCACGAACATCAACGAAACGGCAAGGCCGAAAAGGTTGATGGCGGTATAGGCCTTGTTCCGGTTGAGGAACTTGAGAAATGAATGAAAGTTAATCATGGGCTTGAAGATAAAATGTAAAAACCGGCTGTTTCCTTACACAAACGCCCCCACCGAAACCACGACGCTTCCGTCGAAAAGATTCACGATACGATGCGCCAGGCTGGCATCGTGCTTGGAATGGGTTACCATCACGATGGTGGTACCCTCGGCATTGAGTTCGCTCAACAGCTTCATTACCTCTATACCGTTCTTGGAATCAAGGTTGCCGGTGGGCTCATCGGCCAGCAACAAGCCGGGATTGCTCACCACCGCACGGGCGATGGCCACTCTCTGCTGTTGCCCGCCTGAAAGCTGCTGGGGAAAATGTTTGGCACGATGACTCAATCCCACCCGCTTGAGAATGGCATTGACGCGCTCTTTACGTTCGCTTGCCTTGATGTCGAGATAAAGCAAAGGCAGTTCCACGTTTTCAAACACGTTCAGTTCATCTATCAAGTTGAAACTCTGAAAGACGAAACCGATATTGCCTTTCCTGAAACGGGTACGTTCCCTTTCCTTGAGACCGCCCACTTCCTGATCCAACAGACGGTAGCTACCCGATGTAGGGTTGTCCAACAAACCTATGATGTTGAGCAACGTGGACTTTCCACAACCCGAAGGCCCCATAATCGCCACAAACTCCCCTTTCTTCACTTCCATATCCACCGCATTGAGCGCAACGGTTTCCACTTCTTCTGTACGAAACACCTTGCTTAGTTTCTCCAGTTTAATCATCGTTTCCATAATTCGTTTTGCATTTTTATTTTAAACTAACATCCGTTCAACGTTTTTCGTAAGCCGAGAGCAGAGACCAAACCTGTTTGGGCTTTGCCGAGGCGAGAAATACGTCGGTGAAACCAACGTTTTTCGTAAGCCGAGCGCAGAGACCAAACTTGTTTGGGCTTTGCCGAGGCGGGAAAAACGTCGGTGAAACCAACGTTTTTCGTAAGCCGAGCGCAGAGACCAAACTTGTTTG
>CAMWNM010000015.1 GCA_947175635.1 uncultured Bacteroidales bacterium
TTCTGAAATAGATCCAAATTATGATACAGAAGAAGAAGTGAAAAAAAATTTGCTTCGTGCACCATTATGTTTTGGTATCCGAACTTGGAATCATGAAATGTTGCTAGTTGGCTACAAAATAATAAAAGAAGGTGATGAAATATATACTAGTGGTAATACAAAAGTGACCATAAAAAAAGGAGATGTGCGCATTGGTTCGACGGCATGGCTTTTAAAAAATAGTTGGGGGGAATCATTTGGAAAAAAAGGTTATTCATACGTTGTAACAAATTGGAAAGATGCTTATTGCATTAATCCTATAAGTGGAGGCATAAAAAGTAAAATTTTATCCGACAGCGATATCGTTGTTTCGGATGCGGACGGAGACGGTTTTTATTTTTGGGGGATTGGAGACCGTCCGTCCTCATTGCCGGATTGGGTGCCGATGGAAGCGGACGGAGACGATTCCGACCCGACACAAGGTCCGATGGATGCTTATGGAAACTTGATTCCAAGCGGACGGATTAAAAATGTTCAAACCTCGGCAACCTGGACTTCAACGGATGAGTGTTTGCCGATTGTCTTTGTTGAGAAAGGTGCCACCTTGACGTTAAAAGGAAGTTTATGCCTCAATCCGAACAGCTGTATCTTTGTTAAGGACGGAGGTGTCTTGATTTTAGACAGTGTGACATTAAATAGAGCTTCCATTAAGGTCTATAAAGGAGGCAGCTTAATAGTGAAGAATGGATCCGTACTAAACAGGGAGGACGGCGATATCTTAGAGGTTGATTTGGGCGGCGTGATGGAATGGACGGAGGGAACGATGGTTCAACAATAAAAATCAATGTCATGAAAACAAAATCAATAACAACGCTTATTTTCCTAGTTAGCTTTTGTTTATCAACTGTTTCCGCACAAGAGATTCAACCCAATGTAGTTCAGGAGGGGCGGAAATGGAGCTTTAATAACAATGTGAGTGGGTTGGATCCTGCGCTGGATAAACTGACGGGCGAGAATCTGGTTTTTTTTCTCGGAGCGGATACTGTGATAGATGGAAAATCCTACAAGGATGTTCTATATAAAAAGGTCTTGTATTGGGATAACTTCGACTTGTTGCCCGTTCAACGAAGAGGCACGGCCTTGCGGGAAGAAGATCAGAAACTCTACCATTACGATTATGATTTGAAAACGGAACGGGTGCTGTGCGATTTTTCGCTACAGCCGGGAGATATGATAGATACATATAATCGATTCCGTGTGATAAGTACGGGAGATACTGTGTTTTACGAAGGTGGCAAGTCACACCGATACATAAAAATAGAAGATAGGGATATCCATTCTATCGATTTCTGGGTTGAAGAAATAGGCTCGTTGTCGTTGGGTATCGAATGGGGATGTTTGAACTGTCCGGGAAGTGATGATGTGCTGCTCTGTTGCCGTAAGGGTAATGAAACCCTGTATGAAAAGACGGAAAATTGTCTTTTGATGGCAGATGAAAAGACATTTTCGGGCAAAATCGTTTTTGTGGAAAATCCACCCACCGATATTTCCTCTGCGGATTGTTCTCGCTTTCCTGTTTTACAGACAGAGGAAAGACAGTATGTACTCATGCGCAATGGAGTGCGTTGCCTATGCGAGGTGGTAATAGATGACGAAACATATCGGGATGGTGATAATGTAACGGTGCAGGGTGTGGCTTCTGTTTATATGAGGCATGGCGGCGGGGCAATTGATTCGGAATTGGAAGTGAAAACGATAAAAAAAGACAAGGTGTCGGTTCAACCCTCTCAAAAAGCCGGGCTGAAGCTGTCCCCCAATCCCGCCAGCGAAACGGTAACAATCAGTGCTGCGGGATGCAGCCTCCAAAGGGTGGAGATACTGAATGCGAACGGACGCGTTCTGTATGCCGCCGCCTTGAACAATCCGGATTCGTTCCGCTACAATGTGGCGTGGATGCCCTCCGGCATTTACCTTGTCCGCGTAAAGACCCCCTGCGGTATCCTTACCGAGAAATTTTCGGTAAAATAAATCCCCGCCTGTGACATCTGGCTGCTTAATGTGTAATTACACAGGGAGGACGGCGATATCTTAGAGGTGGATTTGGGCGGCGTGATGGAATGGACGGAGGGAACGATGGTTCAACAATAAAAATCAATGTCATGAAAACAAAATCAATAACAACGCTTATTTTCCTGATTACCTTTTGTTTCTCAATGGTTTCCGCACAAGAGATTCAACCCAATGTAGTTCAGGAGGGGCGGATATGGCTTCTTTATACAGGGCCGAGCGGGGATATAGGCTATGGGACAGGGAAAAACTTTGGTGCATTCTTCGGCACAGACACCGTGATAGACGGGAAGACCTATAAGAATGTACTTTACCGTCGGGTTTTTTATTGGGACAATTTCGATGAATTGCCGACCTATAACTGGGGGTTCGCCTTACGTGAGGAAGGCTCCAAGGTCTATCATTACGATTACGCAACAAAAGAAGAACGGCTTCTGTTCGACTTCTCCCTCAAACCGGGTGATACCGTTGAGACATACACCAAGCTTGTTGTAACTTCGGTGGGATTCACGGAGGGGGAAACGCCTTTACGTTATATTGAATTGCATTCTATTTCTCCGGAAATACGTTTTGACAGGTGGATAGAAAGAGTTGGGTCCGAGAAAAGTGGCATAGCTTGGAACTATTGTTGGAACTGTGTGGGCGGTTATAATAAGGATTTTGTCTGCTGCAAAGAAAAGAACGATGAAAATCCTTTCTTTACTGCGTTTACCCGCTATTGCATGAATGCGAAATATGTCACGGTAAAAGGACAAGTTTCTTTTGTACCCCTTTCAAACGCCGATTCTTCTACGCTTTGGGCTGTGATAGATAATCCTTACTACGAAGAGGAAGAAGAAAAATATACGCCGAAATATACAACCCTGATGCGCAATTCAACGCCTTTTGCCCAAAAATTAGTCGTGGACGGCGTGGAATATCTTGCCGGCGATAATGTGGAGATAACGGGATGGCTTTCTTTTGATTTTGGGCTCTCGGATTTGGAAATCCTATCCATAAAGAAAATAGACATGGCGGTTCAACCCTCTCAAAAAGCCGAACTGAAGCTGTCCCCAAATCCCGCCAGCGAAACGGTAACAATCAGTGCTGCGGGATGCAGCCTCCAAAGGGTGGAGATACTGAATGCGAACGGACGCGTTCTGTATGCCGCCGCCTTGAACAATCCGGATTCGTTCCGCTACAACGTGGCGTGGATGCCCTCCGGCATCTACCTTGTCCGCGTAAAGACCCCCTGCGGTGTCCTTACCGAGAAGTTTTCGGTGAAATAACGCCTTGATCCATGTACAATGCAACAAGACGGAAGGAGAAACGAAATCAGAATATTATCATGAAAACCAAGATATATACATGCAGTTTATTGCTGACAATGCTATTGTTGTCCGGTTTTTCTTCCTCAAAGGGAGGGGAACCGACAAACCAAAAACCGGGAGCCCACACGTTGAGTTTGGGATACAGTCCTGTTCTGTGGGGGTGGTGGTATCAAAATTGGAAGCCTGTGCCCCCTCTTAAGTTCTCGTTGAGTTATACCTACGATATACCTATGCGTTCGCGTTTTGTTAATTTCTACGCGATAGGGGAGGTTTCTTATATCGGGGCTCTCTATAAGGGCGTCGTTACTACAGCACCTGAACCGGGAGAATACAAGGAAGTGGAATTCAAACAAAAATGGAATTCAGGCATCCTTTCCGCAGGCATTGGAATCAAACTGCATCCTGTACATTTTTTGGATTTGGCAGTCTTTTATACCGGAGGCTACCGCTATACGAAAATTAAGACGGATATGATGGATTTTACGCAATGGGAGCATGATTTTTCGGGCTGTGTGGGCGTACGGTTCATTGGAAAAATAAAAAAAGTCAATGTTTTTGCGGGATATTCCTTCGTGCATCTGGCACCGGCAAAATTCATGCGAGAAAAAGACCATTATGTGGATGTAGGCATAGGATATACGTTCTGAGAAAGTGCACCTCGGATCAGCCGATGACCTACCTGTGCCTTCAGGCCAAAGAAAGCAGCCTGGGCGGTTACACCATGACCGATGCGAAGATAACCGAACGGGGAAACCGGCTGTAATCGCACCAAGATGGCGTTGCCTATGCGAGTTGGTGCTTCTTACCGAGAAGTTTTCGGTGAAATAACGTGTAAATTCAAGTATCTTTGCGGAGTTCCGGCTTGAAACACGGACCGAAGCAGGATGAAGACACAGGAAAACCAATCAAAATTCGAGGCGTTACGCAGGCAGTATCCGTTGTTCGTGTACCGTTCGTTCAACTCTGCTCTTGAACCGGAACGGCTACATATCCGCTTTTATTTTTCGCTCTGCAATGCCAAGGGCCGGGAAGCCTACGCTTTCAGACCCGAGCTGGATATTCCCCTCCGTGCCTTCTTCCGCCCCGATGCCGTGCCCCAAGATTTGTTGGAGAACATGGTTTTCCATTGCGGCATGGTGGAGCTGGTGAGTTATTGGAAATGCGCCTGCAGTCCGCAGGTGCGGATCGACTGCGGCAAGCTCGACCCGCAACAGGCAGACTGGTTCAAGAAACTGTATTTTCTCGGCCTGGGTGAGTTCTTCTACCTCAACGGCATCCGCACCGACCGGGATTCCTTTATGGAAATTTCCTGCGCACCCGATGCGCCAAGCCATTCTACCTCCACCAACCTGCAAGCGGACTTGCTTTTGCAAGACACTTTTCAAGTGCCCGTAGGCGGCGGAAAAGACTCGGTGGTTACGCTCGAAATACTGCGAGAGGCCTTTCCGGACAGAATCCGCCCCATGATCATCAATCCGCGCGGCGCCACACGCAACTGCTGTCTGCAAGCCGGATTCGAAGACGGGGATTGCCTCGTGGTGAACCGCAGCATCGACAAGACCTTGCTGGAACTAAACACGCAAGGATTCCTCAACGGCCACACGCCTTTTTCGGCCATGCTGGCGTTCACAAGCCTCCTTACCGCCGCCCTGAATCAAAGCCGCCATATCGCGCTGAGCAACGAAAACAGTGCCAACGAAAGCACCGTTCCCGGCATGGAGGTAAACCACCAGTATTCCAAAAGCCTCGAGTTTGAGAACGATTTCAGGCAATACGTTGAAAAATACATTTCTCCACAATTCAACTATTTCAGTTTCCTGCGGCCTCTGAGCGAACTGGGCATCGCCCGCCTGTTCGCTTCGCTGCCACAGTACCACAGCATTTTCCGTAGCTGCAACGCCGGCAGCAAAACCGACTCCTGGTGCGGGAAATGCCCCAAATGCCTGTTCGCTTTCATCATTTTGGCTCCTTTTATGGGCATTGAAAAAATAGGCCGCCTTTTTGGAAAGAACCTGCTCAACGACCCGGAACTGATTCCTTTCTTGGACGAACTTTCCGGCCTCGCGCCTGTAAAACCGTTTGAATGCGTAGGCACGCTGAGCGAGGTGAACTGGGCGTTGCAACAACTCAAAGATCAAGCCGAAAAACACTGCCTGTTGCGTCATTACTTCTCGCTTCCCATATCGAAGAAACTTGTTCCCGAAAGCATTCTGGAAGAATTTTCATCACAGCACAACCTAACAGAAGCCTTTTCCCAAGCCTTGCAAAATGCTGTGGAAAAAGTGCGCAAACGGCAGGATGCCTCACGCCACATCAACAATCCGCTTTCGGAGGATGCCCAAGCCAAATTCCGTCCGTTCTTTGAAAAGGCAAGAACCATCGCCATTGTAGGCTTAGGGCGCGAGGGCTTGAGTTCCTTTGCCCTTATCCGCCGCCTTTTTCCCGAAAAGCCGCTTTTCTTGGTGGATGCCAATCCCGATGTCCGGAATCATCCGCTTTTCGCCGCCGACAGACAACTTGAGTTCGCCACCGGCCAAGACTATCTGGCACAACTGCGTGCCAAGATGCCCGCAATAGACCTGGTGCTCAAAACACCCGGCGTGTCTTTCAAAGATTATCCCGACTTGTTGCAAGACCCCAAGGTAAGCTCGCAGACAGACCTTTTCCTGCGTGCCTATTCCCAACAAATCATCGGCATTACGGGAACCAAGGGAAAAAGCACCACCACGCTGCTGACCCATCATCTGCTGAGCCCTTTCCAGCCCTGCGTCCCGGCCGGCAATATGGGGATTCCCCTGTTCGACATCATCGACGAGATCAGCGAACGAACCTGTATTGTCTGTGAATTCTCGGCGCACCAGCTCGAACAGGCAAAAATCGCTCCGCATATCGGCGTTCTCCTCAATCTTTTTGAGGAACATCTGGATCACTATCAAAGTTTCGAGGCTTATCAGAACGCCAAGATGAACCTTGCCGATGCCCGGAATATCTTTATCTATCATGCGGACGACCCGCTGATTCACGAAAGGATGGCGCAACGCTCCGATTTATGCCGCGCCATGCAGGCAGACAACTTCCTCTCCTACCGCCTCGGAGCACCCGTTAATAAAGGCCTTTACTGCCAGAACCACCGGATTCTGACCGCCGAAGGCAATTTGGTGTTCGACCTTTCCCAACCGCATCCCTTGGTGGGGCAACACAATGTGCTGAACCTGATGGCAGCCTTGCTCGCCGCTCATGCCACGGGCGTTCCTTACGAGAAACTGGCCACGCGCATCGCCTCGTTCACGCCCCTGCCGCACCGCCTGCAATACGTGGGTTGCATTGAGGGCAGGCACTTTTTCAACGATTCCATCTCCACCATACCACAAGCCGCCATCGAAGCCGTGAAAAGCGTGGAAAACCTGCCTTTCGTCAGGGGGGTGGACTGCCTGATTCTAGGCGGCATCGACCGCGGCATCGACTATAGTCCTCTGGTGGATTTCTTCGAGAAACATCCTGTTGCAAACCTAGTGCTGGTGGGTGCCGCCGGAAAACGGATCGGGAAAATGCTTTCCCAAGCCGCGTTATTGCCGGATTCTTGCCTGCACAGCGACGATTACAAGGAAATTGCAAGTTGGTCAAAAGCGCACACCCGCCCCGGTTGCGCCTGTGTGCTGTCGCCCGCCGCGGCCAGTTACGACCAGTTTAAGAACTTTGCCGAACGCGGCGAAACCTTTATGCGCCTGATACGCACCTCCCTCTGATATTTTCCCTATCTTTGTAAAGACGTTCTGCTAAGACCGCTCCCCTAAAACGCCTTGCGTTTTTAACCAACCCATTAAAAAATTTCAAAATGGGGATGAGATGCAAGGCTTGAGCGAGGAGGCTCGAAGGAGCGTACTTTTGTACGTGACTGAGGGCGGACGAGCGAAAACGCAGCAGATCGCCCCATTTTGAAATTTTTTAATACCTATTATAAATGAAGAGACTCATTGAATGCGTGCCTAACTTCAGCGAAGGCCGCGACATGACCGTAATCAAGCAAATCACCGACGAAGTCGAAAAAATCGAAGGCGTAACCCTCCTCGACATCGACCCGGGCGCGGCCACCAACCGTACGGTGGTAACCTTTGTGGGCGAACCCGAAGCCGTGGTGGAAGCCGCTTTCCAGGCCATCAAGAAAGCCGGACAGCTTATCGACATGCGCGTGCATCATGGCGAACACCCCCGTTTCGGTGCCACCGATGTCTGCCCCTTGGTTCCCGTGGCCGGCATCACGATGGAAGAAACCGTGGAATACGCCCGGGCCTTGGCAAAACGCGTGGGTGAGGAACTGGGCATTCATGTTTACTGTTACGAAAGTGCCGCTTTCGATCCTCGCCGCCGCAACCTCGCCTACTGTCGCGCCGGTGAATACGAGGGACTGAAGGAAAAAATCAACACCCCCGACGGCAAACCCGATTTCGGCCCGGCCGAATTCAACGCCTTTTCCGGTGCCTCCGCCATCGGGGCCCGCGACTTTCTGGTAGCCATCAACTACAACCTCAACACCACCTCTACCCGCCGTGCCAACGCCATCGCATTCGACGTTCGCGAAAAGGGACGCCCCATGCGCGAAGGAGGAAAAGTTACCGGCAAGCCCATGAAAGATGAAAACGGCAACACCATCATGATTCCCGGCACGCTTAAAAGCACCAAAGCCATCGGTTGGTTTATCGAAGAATACGGCATCGCCCAAGTCTCGATGAACATCACCAACATTTCCGATACGCCGGTGCACGTGGCCTACGAAGAAGTGTTCGCCAAGGCCGCTGACAGAGGCGTAAGGGTTACAGGTGCCGAAATCGTGGGACTGGTTCCCAAGAAATGCCTGATTGAAGCCGGTAAATACTATCTGGCCAAACAACAGCGTTCCCTGGGTGTGGATGAAGCCGAAATCATCAAAATCGCCGTCAAATCAATGGGGCTGGACGATCTGAAGCCCTTCAATCCCGAAGAAAAAGTTATCGAATACGTAATGGCCGCCGGCAACAAGCAGAAAAAGCTGGTGGACATGACCTGCACCGGTTTCGCCAACGAAACGGCCAGCGAATCGCCCGCTCCCGGCGGTGGCTCGATATCGGCCTATATGGGTTCTCTTGCCGCCGCTTTGGGCACGATGGTGGCCAACCTTTCCGGTCACAAGGCCGGTTGGGACGAACGTTGGAAGGAATTCTCCGACTGGGCCGAAAAAGGTCAGGAGCTCAAAGACGAACTGCTGCATCTGGTGGATGAAGACACCGCTGCCTTCAACAAGATCATGGATGCTTTCGGGCTTCCCAAGAAAACCGATGAAGAAAAGGCTGCCCGTACCGCCGCCATTCAGGAGGCTACCAAATACGCCACGGAAGTACCTTTCCGCACAATGAAAACGGCTTTTGAAACCTTCGGGGTAGTAAAGGCGATGGCTGAAACGGGCAATCCCAATTCGGTATCGGATGCCGGTGTGGGTGCGCTCTGCGCCCGTTCGGCCGTGTTGGGCGCACACCTGAACGTAAAGATCAACGCCGCCGGCCTGAAAGACCGCACTTTTGCCGACAAGATTCTGGAAGAAGCCCAAATCATCGCCGAAAAGGCGGTTGCGCTGGAGCAGGAAATCCTGGCCGTCGTGAATCAGAAAATCGAGGCCTGATCAACTTGTTCTTCCCTATGAAACAAAAGAGGCCGTCCTTGTGAACGGCCTCTTTCCTTTTGCTTTCACCCTCAAGTATGGGATTTTTCGTACCTTTGGTCTCTGCCGCTTTTCGTATCTACGCTACGGCAACCAAACCTTTTCTTATGAACCGTCTTCGCATCTTAGGGCTCTTTTTATGGCTGCTTCTGCCTTGGAACGCAAAAAGTGAAACTCCCGGTACAAGCCTCCCGCCGATTTCCCGCACATGGGGATTTGCTTTGGGTACAGCCAACAATGCCTACGATTTTCTGATTTACGATGCCACGTGCTCGCAGAACGAAAAACCCGCTCTCTTTATCGTGGGAAAGGCCGAAAACAGCCACAACATTCAACTCAAACAAGACGGGAACGCTTACTTCCATGCCAAAGACGACTATACCGATGCGTTCCTTGCCTGCATGTCGTTGGAGGGAGATCTTCTTTGGAGTACCTATCTGCCGGCCTTGGAGGAAGGCTATCACAACGCTTTCGCCTCCGCCGTCGAATACACTTCAGACAGCACCCTTATTGTGGTCGGAAATGCCTATGCGATACTGAAAGATCTGGACAGCACGCGGAACCGGATTCCCAACTGCCCCGGAAAATTATTCATCCTCGAACTGGACGTGAACGGAAATCTGCTCAACCAGAAGACCCTCGAAACAAAATTTGAGGCGATAAATCTTTCACCCCCGCTTATCAAAAAAATTGTCGACAAAGCGAACGAACCGACGGGACAGCACCTGCTGGAGGGCTTCGGAGGTGGATTTTTCACCACGCAAGATTCCGATGAGCCTGCAAAATACGTCTATTCCTACCCGTTTCTATACCTGCTGTCGACCTGGGAAAAAGAAGATCCTTTGAACAGGCCGTTTCTTTGGAATGCAAACGAATTTCATTTCCACCGGTATCTGTCTTTTTACATGAGTGCGTCCAATTACTGGAACTGTATCGGCAGATGCCTGTTCGATGAAGAGGAGGACCCGTTCCTTCATTTCCAGTCCGTACATATGGAAACCGAAGACCTGATCCCGACCAAATCCGATTCCTTTGCAGACACAACGTATCATCTGTCAGGACGGGGCATCGACTTGTTCCAACCATCCGGAATTTCCGAGGCGTGGCATTCATCCTCTTCCCATAACGAACATCACGCCTATCCTACGGGGACTTATAACCGAACGGGGCTGGCCATCTATCCCGGAACGGTTCAAAACGTACATGCCTACAACGGCATGTTTCTGGTTCAGGGCATCCACTGCCGCGATTACGACAACGGATTCTTCCGAAAAGACGGCGCACCCTATGCCTACAGCCACGACACAACCCATCTGATTCCCCGACCCGAACATGGATTCTACCAGAAACGGGATACTGTGTCAACCGCCGTTCCCTACCTGCTGCTCTATGATTCGGCCGGTTTTTTCGGAACAATAGCCGTCAATGAAAACAACCTGTACGATTACCAAAATCCCATCGGTGGCACTTATCTGAATGGGGATTGGTTTTATGAAGACATTTTTCACGTAACCGACAGCGCGCAGATCAAAGACTTGTACCAGCCCTACGAACCCGTTGTCTGTTCCCACGGCAATGCTTTCTTCCTTATCGGCAATGCCAAGAATATTGATTTCAATCTGATAGACAATCCAACCATGACAGAAGAAGTGCACCATCATCTAGGGGTGGTGCTGGCGTTTTCTTCCGGTGGATGTCCTCCTGAAAACACCGCCTTTCAGAATGTACGCTTCCTCTGCCCAGATGATTCGGTGGAACTGAAACTGTCCTCTGGCTATAAAGATTTTAAATTCCGCTTCGATTCCGCTTTTCTGGCAGACGGCTCCATCGTGCTCAATGCCGACAGCACGCGTGCCTGGGCCAAGAAAGAGGGCATGTTCACCGCCACTTTGAACGGCGGCTATCTCGGTTGCCCCGATGTCCGGGTGGATACCGTTCGGATTTCCTTCAGCCCTTATCCCGAACCGGTAAGCGCCATGCCGCACGACACAACCGTGGCTTGCGCGGCGACAGGGACGGTGCTGATGCCGGTGGAGACGCCCGACAGCTCGTTTTCCTACCGCTGGTTCGACGGGGATTCGGCCGCGCCGAAAACCGTGGCTTTTGCCGGAGACAGCGCTTTCTTCGCCATCGTGGAAACAAGCGGCTACTGCACCTCTTTCCGGGACTCTTCCTTTATCCGGTTTCTGCCGCCTTATGTAAACTTGGGTGCCGACACCCTCATCTGCCAAACCTATGCCCGCACTCCGTCCGAGAACGATACCCTGCTTGTGCTGTCGGCCGCACAGGATTATTTTCCGGCCGCCGACTGGCTTTTCCGTTGGCAAATAAATGGAAAAACAGCCGGAAATGAGAATACGCTCGTGCTTTGCAACAAAGATTTGATGGAAACGGAACACAAACAAAAGCACGCCCTTATCGTGGTACAGGTTTCCTTGAGCGACACCTCCCTCAACGCCTGCACCGCCTCCGACTCTCTTTCCGTTTTCTGGATCGGCGCCGATACCGCAACCAACCAATTCCTGCCCATTGACACCCTGCTCTGCGCCCATCTCGACCTAAGCATCCAATTGCCCGAAGCAGCCGATAACTTTATCTGCAACTGGTTAGACATGGACAGCATCGTTCTGCCCGGCGGCCGCGACACCACACGTTTCACCGTTTCCGGCCTGCGGGGTACCGACGGTTTCGGACAAGGCGCCGACGCACGCTCGCCCCGGCTGTTCCAACTCAGCCTCCAACACCGTTACTGTTCCGACTGGCATCTGTTCGACACCCTCGCCGTGTTTGATATACTCAAGCCCGCTGTAACCCTTCCCACGCACGACACGCTGCTCTGCCGCGGCGTTCCCGTTGACATCGAGGTATTCGAACCCCATGTGTACAAAGATTTCTACACCTATCTCTGGAGCGACGGCAACGACTCGGCAAGCCGTCAGTTCGCCGATTCGGGCTACTTCACGCTACTTTTCTCCATCAGGGATTCCCTAAACGTGTGCGGCTACGGACCGGCTTCCGACACGCTCCATATCCTCGCCCCCGATCCGGCGCTTACCGACATCGACTTGCCCGGCGACACCGTTTTCTGCTCCAAACTCGCCATTACCCTCAATGCCGCCGTGCCTTATCCTTCCACCCGCTACAGTTGGCAGGAGGGTAACATCGATGAGCTTATCCCGCCCTCTGCCGGCGATTCGGCCCAGTTCGACACCCCGCCTTTCCTCAAAATCGAAAAAGACGGTGACTATGTCGTTTTCCTGTTGGATTCGGCAGGCTGCCTCAACGCCCATCAGATAATGGTTGTCGAAGATGAATGTATCCCCCTTGTCGAAATACCCAATGTCTTCACCCCCAACGGAGATGGGGTAAACGATGTACTCAAGTTCAAGCAGCTTGAAAAATGTTTCGAGGTGGATATCCTGATCGTGAACCGCCAAGGCAATACCGTGTTGCATAAAAAGGTAAACGACTTAGACGGCTTTTCGTGGAACGGGTGCCTTAACAACGGATCCAAAAAGCTGCCCGACGGCCCTTATTTCTATCTGATTTCCTACAAGAACGCCTACGGAAAAAAGAAAGTGCAGAGCGGCAGCATCACCATTCTCGGCTCCAGAGATTAACCTGTCATGAAAAAAATCCACCTTTGGTTACTCGCCCTCGCAAGCGGTCTGCTTTTAGCCGCCGCATGGCCGGTAAACGGGTTCACTCCGCTTATTTTCTTTGCGTTGGTGCCGCTGTTCGGAGCCGAAGATTTTGTCTTGCGGAAGCAAAAGGAATACGATGCGGCCAAAGCGCAGGGCAAGACCGGTGTCAAACACACCCGTTACCATGTGTTCGGCTATTCCTACCTCTCTTTTGCGGTATGGAACGCCCTTACCACCTGGTGGATCTGGTTTTCCACACCGGCGGCGGTGTTGGCCATAGGGCTTAACGCGCTTCTGATGGCTTTCACCTTTACCTGTTTCCATTACACCTGCCGCCATTTTTTCAAGAAAGGTTCGCGCTGGATCATCCTTTTCGTGTATTGGATCGGCTTTGAATATTTTCACCACAACTGGGATGTTTCCTGGCCCTGGCTCACCTTGGGCAATGTTTTCTCCACCCGACCCGAATGGGTGCAGTGGTACGAGATCACGGGCGTTCTGGGAGGCAGCCTGTGGATTTTAATCTGCAACGCGGCCATTCTACGCTGGATTGGCTTCCGCAAGGCCTTTCTGAATGGATTGACTTCCCAAAAATCGGTTTTCAATGCTTCGATGCTGGCCGCCGGACTGATATTCCTGCCTTTTCTGGCCTCCGTTATACGCTATTACACCTACCGGCCGCAAGGCAAACCGGTGGAAGTGGTGGTGGTGCAACCCAACCTCGACCCTTATTCGGACCAATTCGACCTTACGCCCCGGGATGCCGCCCGACGCATGTTGCAACTGGCCCAAAGCCAGGTTTCGGAACAGACCCGCTTCATCGTTACCCCCGAAAGCATGCTTCAGGAAAACGTATGGGAAGATGAAATGCCATACTGCACTTCGGTAAGGATGGTGCAACATTTTCTAAAGACCCGGCCCAATGCGCAGCTGGTGGCAGGCATCTCTTCCTATTCCCGCGTGCCGCCTTCCGATTCGGCCATGCAGGGCGTAAGGAAATTCCGCTACACCGATAACCCTTTCCTGAAATATTACCGCGCCCATAACTCGGTTATCGTCATCAGTGCCGATGCCATGATGCCGATGCCCATCCACCACAAATCAAAACTCACCCCGGGGGTGGAGATCATGCCCTTTGCCGGCAAACTGAAATTTGTGGAGAAACTGGCCATCGATTTAGGCGGTACCACCGGTACCTTGGGCATTGACCCGGGTCCCACGGTGTTTATCAGCGACAATCCGCTTTGCTGCCGTGTGGAAGGCGGTTCCTACGCCGAACACCGGCGGGCTTTCAAACCCGCCGATACCTTGCAACGGATAAAGTTTTCGGATATCATCTGCTATGAATCCGTGTTTGGCGATTATGTGGCTTCCTGCGTCAGGGCGGGAGCGGAACTGCTGTTTGTTTCCACCAACGACGGCTGGTGGGGCAATACACCCGGACATCGGCAACACGCCTCCTACGCGCGTCTGAGAGCGATCGAAAACCGCCGCGACATCGCACGTTCGGCCAATACGGGCATTTCCTGCTTTATCGATCAAAAGGGCAAGGTATATCAAGCCACACCTTACTGGGAGCCAGCCTGCATCAAACGGCAACTTTCGGCCAACCGGGCTTTGAGCCCTTATGCCAGATACGGCGATGTTCTGGGAAGATGCGCCCTGCCGCTTTCATTGTTTTTTTTACTGCTTACGCTTGTTTACCGCTTCTTTCCGCAAGCCTGGCGCAACCGTGTAAAACTTATTCGGGCACCAAGCCCAACACCTGAACGGCGCGATTGATATTGTAAAGAGAAAGATGCTTCCGGTGGGTAAAGAAAACCTGCCCGGCCTCCACCCTGCCGAAACCTCCAAAAAGAACATCGTCGCTACATAAGAGCAGGCTGTATTTGCCTTCCTGAAGCACCGGAATCCTATAATCGGGAATACTTCGATCCACATGCCAGTTGAAAACAAAAAGCGTGGTGTCGTCCACCGCAAACACAACTGTTTTGTTTTCCTCGTCTATATCGAGCAACCGGGCCATGGGACAGGCGCCTATATTCAGCCGGGCGGCCAAACGGATCATCGCCCTGTCGAAAGCATTCAGAAAACGATATTTGAGATCGGGATTATCCACCAAAGACCATTGGCGACGCGCATACCGATACGAATCTCCGTTTTCAGGGCGGGGAAAATCAATCCACTCGGGATGCCCGAACTCGTTGCCCATAAAATTGAGATATCCTCCGCCTTCGGCACCGGCAAAAAGCGTGAAACTCCGTATCATCTTATGCAGTGCCAAGCCGCGGTCTACCGTAGCCGAAGCAGGCGAAAACACCGACATATCGGTGTACATCCTGTCTCCCATCAAACGGAAGGCCAAGGTTTGATCGCCCACCAAAGCCTGGTCGTGGCTTTCGGTATAGGCAATCTGAGGCACATTCCACAAACGGTCGGTTACCGTACGCCATAGATCGCCCATAATCCAGTCTTCGTCCCGCCTTTCTTTAAGCAGTTTTATCCAAAAATCGGGGATGCCCATCGAAAGCCGGTAATCGAAACCTATCCCGCCTTCCTGCGTGGCAACGGTGATGCCGGGCATTCCGCTCACTTCCTCGGCGATGCTCAAACCTGCATCCGGGCATGTTTCCTTTATCAAATCATTGGCCAGACACAAATAAATCAAAGCATCTTCATCCACTTCCCCGCCGAAATAATTAGCGTAGGTGCCGAAATCATCCACGTAGCCCCGATGGAAATAAATCATGGCCGTTACCCCGTCGAAACGGAAACCGTCGAAATGAAATTCCTCCATCCAGTAACGGAGGTTAGAGAGCAGAAAACGGCGAACCTCGTTGCGCGAAAAGTTAAACATCCGCGAACCCCAATAGGGATGCGTGCCGGCAGTGCCGCCGTAACTGTAAAGGTCGTCGCTGCCGTCGATACAGTTCAAGCCTTCGTTGTGGTTCTCCACAAAATGGGCGTGCACCACATCCATCACCACACGAAGGCCCATTCCGTGCGCCGTCTTGATCAGCATCTTCAAATCATCGGGCGTACCGAAACGCGAGGAGGGCGCGAAGAAATTGGATACATGATAACCGAAACTTCCATAGTAGGGATGCTCCGCAATCCCCATCAACTGCAAAACGTTATAGCCCCCGGCTTTCACGCGGGGCAGAACGTTCCGCGTAAACTCGGCATAACTGCCCACCGCTTCTTTTTCCTGCGCCATACCGATATGCGCCTCGTAGATAAAGGGCGTTTGCCGTTTTTGTCCGAAAGCGGGCAAGGAAAGGGATTCTTCGTTCCAGACGAATTCCTGTTCGGGATGCCACACAAGGGCCGAAAAGTCTTTGGTGTCGGGGGCTTGCCCAGCATAGAAAGTGTAGGCCGGAAGCCGCATCGTCCATTTGCCGTCGCAACCCTGCACATAGATCTTATAACGACAGAGATGTTGCAACTTCGGAGCGGAGGCTTCCGGAATCTCTATCTGCCACACCCCGTTCTCTCCCTTTGCCAACGCATGGGAGGTTTGATCCCAATCGTTGAAATCTCCTACCAAAAATACATGGCGGGCGTTGGGCAACCATTCCCTGAAAACCCAGATTTTATCCTGCTTCCGATAATGAAGACCGAAGTATTCGTGTCCGGAGGCAAAAGCCTTGAGACCGCCCCATTCGGATTCGATCCACTGCCGGGTGCGGCAATAGTCGGAATGACGGGCTTCGATGCGGTCGGCTACCGGCCACAACCAAGAATCTTTTTCTATGAAAGGAAGCAGCTTCTTCACCGGGCCTGAATTTCTGTCCTGTCTCTAATCCAGCTTGAGTACGGCCAAGAAAGCCGACTGCGGCACCTGCACGTTTCCTACCTGCCGCATACGTTTCTTACCTTCTTTCTGCTTCTCAAGCAATTTTCTCTTTCGGGAAATATCCCCGCCGTAACATTTGGCCGTTACATCCTTGCGCACGGCCTTGATGGTTTCGCGGGCGATGATTTTGGAGCCGATGGCCGCCTGCACGGCGATGTCGAACTGCTGGCGGGGAATGAGATCCTTGAGCTTTTCACACATCCGCCGCCCGAAACTGTAGGCATTGTCCTGATAGATCAACGTGGAAAGGGCATCCACCGTATCTCCGTTCAGAAGAATCTCCAGTTTCACCAATTTCGACACCTGATAGCCGCATTGGTAATAGTCGAACGAAGCGTATCCCTTCGAAATGCTCTTGAGACGGTCGTAAAAATCGAACACGATTTCGGAAAGCGGCATCTCGAAAGTAAGCTCGGTACGGTCGGTGGTGATGTATATCTGATTTTTGAGGATACCGCGCTTGTCGATGCAAAGCTTCATGATAGGCCCCACGAAATCGGCTTTGGTGATGATTTGTGCCCGGATATAAGGTTCGTCGATATGATCCACATAATTGGGAGCGGGAAGCCCGGAGGGATTGTGTATTTCAATTTCCTCTCCCTTGGTGGTGGTTACCTTGTAGGAAACGTTGGGCACGGTGGTGATGACATCCATGTTGAACTCCCGCTCCAGCCTTTCCTGAATGATTTCCATGTGCAGAAGGCCCAAAAAGCCGCAACGGAAACCGAAACCGAGGGCGATGGAAGATTCGGGTTCATAGGTAAGCGAAGCATCGTTAAGCTGCAATTTCTCGATAGACGCCCGCAAATCCTCGTAATCATCGGGGCTTACCGGATACACACCGGCAAACACCATGGGCTTCACGTTCTCAAAACCGTCGATGGCCTCCTGGCAAGGGCGTTCTATATGGGTGATGGTGTCGCCCACCTTCACTTCCACCGAAGTCTTGATACCCGAGATGATATAGCCCACATTGCCGGCTTCCACGCTTTCGAGGGGAATGGGTTTGTAGCCCAGCACGCCCACTTCTTCGGCGTCGTATTCCTTGCCGGTATGGAAAAACTTCACCTTGTCGCCTTTGCGCAAAGTGCCGTTCATAATGCGGAAATAGGAAATGATGCCCCGGAAAGGATTGAACACCGAATCGAAAATCAAGGCCTGCAAGGGTGCCGAAGCATCGCCTTGGGGAGCGGGGATCCTTTCCACGATGGCCTGCAGAAGTTCTGCCACACCAAGACCCGTCTTGCCACTGGCGGCCAGGATTTCTTCGGGTTTACAACCCACCAGATCCACAATCTGATCCTTCACTTCCTCAGGCATGGCGTTGGCCAGATCCATTTTGTTGAGCACGGGAATGATGGTAAGGTCGTGCTCCATGGCCAGATAGAGGTTGGAGATGGTCTGCGCCTGGATGCCTTGCGTGGCATCCACAATCAAAAGAGCTCCTTCGCAGGCGGCAATGGAACGCGAAACCTCATAGGAGAAATCCACATGTCCCGGTGTATCGATCAGGTTAAGGGTGTATTCCTGACCGTGGTGCTTGTATTTCATCTGGATGGCGTGACTCTTGATGGTGATGCCGCGCTCACGTTCCAAATCCATATCATCCAGCACCTGCGCCTGCAAATCGCGTTGTGAAACGGTGCCGGTATATTCCAGAAGCCTGTCGGCCAAGGTGCTTTTACCATGGTCGATATGGGCGATGATGCAAAAATTCCGAATGTTCTTCATATCTCCTGCGAAGATACTGCTTTTCCTCTTACGGAACATCTCCCGCAACAGGTTTGATTTACCGGGCCGCCCCGCATACGGCACGCTCCACAACAGATTTTTGAAACCGGCGCGAAAATAAATTCAGCGTTTCGGGTAAGAATCACCGCGCTTTTGGTTCTCTTTTATTACATGATTTTCATATCTTTGGGGTCTGAATGGAAAACAATTCCCTGTTTATCCGTTCAAGCCTCAAACCAAACAAACCCTATACTATGTTACGCAAAATCAGAATCACCCTTGCCCTTGTCTGCCTGGTGCTGATTACGCTGCTTTTTCTCGATTTCACGGGAACACTGCACGCATGGCTGGGCTGGCTGGCCAAAATCCAGTTTCTGCCGGCCGTACTGGCGATGAACGCAGGCGTAGTGGCCGGACTCATCCTCCTCACCCTGCTGTTCGGAAGAATCTATTGCTCCGTCATATGCCCTTTGGGCGTTTTTCAGGATGTGGTGTCCCATATCAGCGACATGCGCAAAAAGAAGAAATACCGTTTCGCTTACTCCCCCGCCCTTTCCTGGCTGCGCTACGGCCTGCTGGCAGTATTTGTCATCGCCCTTGTGGCCGGAGTAGGTTCGTTTGTGGCGCTGCTGGCGCCCTACAGTTCCTACGGCCGTATCGTGCAGAATCTTTTTGCGCCGGTTTGGCAATGGGGCAACAATCTTCTGGCCTATTTTGCCGAAAGGGCCGAAAGCTACACCTTTTACCGCACCGAAGTATGGATAAGAAGCCTGCCCACCTTTATCGTGGCGGCCGTTACGTTCGCGATTGTAACGGTATTGGCCTGGAGGGGCGGCAGAACTTACTGCAACACCGTTTGTCCGGTAGGCACCGTACTGGGTTTCCTTTCCAGATATTCGCGTTTCAGAATCACCATCGATACCCGGAAATGCAACACCTGCCATCTGTGCGAAAAGCAATGCAAGGCTTCCTGCATCGACGCCTCCGGTCACCGTATCGACTACAGCCGCTGCGTGGCCTGTATGGACTGCCTTGAAACCTGCACCCACGGTGCCATCCGTTACATTTCGGTTTCCAAGGCAAAAAATGAAAAATCCGTCAGGGAAAAACCCTCGGTGGATAAGGGGCGGAGGGGGTTCCTCACCGGCGCAGGACTTTTGTTGGGTACCGCCGCCCTGAAGGCACAGGAAAAAACGGTGGATGGCGGTTTGGCCGTAATCCTGGACAAGAAGGTTCCCGAACGTAAAACCCCGATCGTTCCCCCCGGAGCGGGCAGCCTGCAACACCTGCGGCAACACTGCACCGGTTGCCAGCTCTGCGTGTCGGTATGCCCCAACGGCGTGCTGCGCCCCTCTTCCGATTTAGGTTCGCTGATGCAGCCCGAATCTTCCTACGAACGAGGTTACTGCCGGCCCGAATGCGTAAAATGCGGTGAAGTTTGTCCTGCCGGCGCGATCGGAAAGATTTCGGAAGCCGAAAAATCCTCCATTCAGATAGGCCATGCCGTTTGGGTGAAAGAGAATTGCCTGCCCGTCACAGAGGGTGTGAGTTGCGGCAACTGCGCCCGCCACTGTCCCTCAGGGGCCATCACGATGGTGCCGATGGATGCCGAAGACCCGGCCTCGCCGCTGATTCCGGCCGTAAACGAATCCCGTTGCATAGGCTGCGGCGCCTGCGAAAACCTTTGTCCGAGCCGTCCTTTCAGCGCCATTTACGTGGAAGGGCATCTAGTTCACCAAACCCTTTAATTTGCAAAGAGGATGAAAGAAAAAGAAACTGAAAATGGAATGAACCGCCGCCAATTTCTTGCCCGTTTGGGCGCGGGAGCGGCCGTTACCTCCGCCGCTTTGGCCGGTTGCAGGCCCAAAGGCGGCGCAATATCCGGCAGCGGGGACGGTGAAATTCCCACCGATAAGATGACCTACCGGACCAATCCCCGTACGGGCGATAAAGTTTCCATCCTGGGCTACGGCTGTATGCGCTGGCCCACGGTCAACAACGGCAGCGCACGCGACAACAACGATGCCATCGATCAGGAAGAAGTGAACCGCTTGGTGGATTACGCCATAGAACACGGCGTAAATTATTTCGACACTTCGCCCGCCTATTGCAAGGGCCGTTCGGAACATGTTACCGGCATCGCCCTCAGCCGCCATCCGCGCAACAAGTATTTTATCGCCACCAAACTGTCGAACTTCGCCCCCAGCACATGGAGCCGCGAGGCTTCCATCGCCATGTACCGCAATTCTCTCAAGGAACTGCAAACCGACTATATCGACTATATGCTGCTGCATGCCATCGGCATGGGCAACAACGGTATGAAAGAGTTCGAGGCCCGCTATCTGGACAACGGCATCCTCGATTTCCTTATGGCCGAACGCAAGGCCGGCAGAATCCGCAATCTCGGGTTCTCCTACCACGGCGACATCGCCGTATTCGAGCGCGCTTTGGCCGAACACGACAAATATCAATGGGATTTCGTGCAGATCCAGCTCAATTATCTCGACTGGAAACACGCCAAGGAAATCAATCCGCGCAACACCGATGCCGAATACCTCTACGGAGAATTAGCCAAAAGAGGCATTCCGGCCGTTATCATGGAACCTCTGTTAGGCGGTCGGCTTTCGAAGGTGCACGATCACGTGGCCGCACGCCTCAAGCAACGGGAACCGGAAAAAAGCGTGGCTTCCTGGGCTTTCCGCTTTGCCGGCTCTTTTCCCGGTGTGCTTACCGTGTTGAGCGGCATGACCTATATGGAACACCTGCAGGACAACCTGCGTTCCTACACCCCCTTGAAACCGCTTACCGAAGAAGAAATGCGGTTTCTTTTCGACACGGCCGACCTTATGATGCAATATCCCACCGTGCCCTGCAACGACTGCAAATACTGCATGCCCTGTCCCTATGGCATCGATATCCCGGGCATTCTGCTGCACTACAACAAATGCGTGAACGAAGGCAACCTGCCCGAAAGCCGCCAAGCCGAAAATTACCGTAAGGCAAGACGGGCCTTTCTGGTGGGTTACGACCGCAGCGTGCCCCGCTTGCGGCAGGCCGACCATTGCATCGGATGCAACCGTTGCACGCATCACTGTCCGCAAAACATCCGTATTCCGCAGGAATTGCAACGTATCAATCAATTTGCCGAATACCTCAAGCAAGGTCTCGATTTGGCACCCGCCATCCAGAAAACAAAATAGAAGAGATGAATTCCGACAACCTGCTGTTGCTGCTCAAAGAGGGCAATCACACCTTGGTGGTCAAGAACGGCAACACCGAAACCTTTAACGGCAGAGGCGTGGCAAACCTTTACATCCTGTTGAAAAACCGTCCGGACTTTCTGCAGGGTGCCGAAATCGCCGACAAAGCGGTAGGAAAAGCCGCGGCCGCACTGATGATTCTGGGAGGCGTGAAACAGCTTTCGGCCGCACTGATAAGCCGTAACGCCCTGGACTTATTGGAAAAGTATCCGCTGCCCGTAAATTTTGAAAAGGAGGTGCCTTATATCCTCAACCGCAGCCAAACCGACCGATGCCCCCTGGAAAGCCTTTGCCAAACGTGCGCCACACCGCAAGAGTGTCTGTCGGCCATCAAGACGTTCCTGCATAGATAAAAATAAAAAACAACCCTAAAAAATACAACGCAATGAAACGCATCCTTTTTCTCTGTGCCTTGCTGGGGCTTGTGGGCTCTGCGGCACTTGAGGCGCAAAACGAAAAATCAAGAATGCTGATTGTCTACTATTCCTACAGCGGCAACACCCAAACCCTCGCCAAGGAAATCCAAAAGGCCACCGGCGCCGATTTGTTTGAAATCAAAACCGTGGAAGCCTATCCCGAAGAATACCAGGCTGTGGTGGATCAAGCCAAAAAGGAAATAGCCGACCGTGTGCGGCCCGCCATCCAGGCTCTTCCCGAAAATCTTGAAGACTACGATGTGGTCTTTGTGGGTTCTCCCAATTGGTGGAGCACCATCGCCCCTCCGGTAAGCACGTTGCTGAGCAAGGTAAACTTAAAAGGAAAAACCGTGGTTCCCTTCATCACGCATGGCAGCGGCGGTATGGCCGACTGCGAGAAGGATGTGAAGGCCCTCTGTCCCCGGTCCGATTTTAAAAAAGGTTTGGCCATCAACGGTAATGTGGCGGAAAAATCTTCGGTGGCCGTTCAGAAATGGCTGAAGGAAATCGGACTCGGCAAATAATCGCACCGATTCTCGCCTCATGCTGTTGCACGCTTGCGGACAGGCTTCGGATTTTGTAAATTTGCAAAACAACCGAAAAAATTCCGACACATGAAAATCCTAATCGCACACCAGATTCCAAGATCGCCGTTTGTGAACATGCCGGCCGATTGGACCATCACTTTTCCCGAAGAAGACAAAATCCGTTTCAGCACTGAGGAACTTGTCGAACTTATCCCCACATACGAAGCTTTCGTTTCGTTCTTCACCGATCCCGTTCCCAACGCGGTAATCGATGCGGCCAAAAAACTCAAGATCATCTCCAATTTCGGCGCCGGCTACAACAACATCGATGTGGCCTATGCCCGAAGCAAGAACATTGCCGTCACCAACACGCCCAAATCGGTATGCAATCCCACCGCCGAACACGCCATGGCGCTGATGCTGGCCGTTTCCCGGCGTATCGGAGAGATGAACATCAAGATCCGCTTGCAGAAAGAAGCCCTTTGGAAAACCAACCTTCTGGGCCACACGCTCGAAGGAAAAACCTTGGGCATTATCGGAATGGGACGTATCGGACAGAATCTGGCCAAGAAAGCCGAGGCTTTCGGTATGCGGATCATTTACTGCAACCGCTTCACCGATGTGCCCGGATACAAACGGGTATCAATGGAAACCCTGCTTTCCGAAGCCGATGTGGTATCGGTTCATGTGCCGCTTACTTCCGAGAACACCAAACTGATCGGGGCCGGTGAATTGCAGACCATGAAAGCTTCCGCCTACCTCATCAATACTTCCAGAGGTGCCGTTATCGACGAAGAAGCCTTGGCCGTTGCCCTCGAAACAGGCCAAATCGCAGGAGCGGGTCTGGATGTTTTCGAGAACGAACCCACCGTAAACGAAAAGCTCTACAAGCTTTCCAACGTGGTGTTGGTTCCCCATTTGGGTACGGCTACCGTTGAAACACGCGAGGGCACCAGCTCGGAAGCCCTCTCCAATATCATCAACTTTTTTGCCGGAAGCCCCACCAACGTGGTCAACTGACGGGTGCTTTCACCAAAATCTCCCAAAAGCCGGATTTTGCCCGAAACAGGCAAAATCCGGCTTTTGTCTTTCTCCAGTACGGTGTTTTGAGAAATCATATTAATTTTACGGGAGAAAAACACCTTTCATGAATCAGACAGCCCGTTACGAATTCACGATTATCGTTCCTGTATTCAACGAAGAAGAATGTATGGAACAATTGGGACAGAAATTAGCCGAATACCTGCCGAATGCGCTTTGCAAGTCTTGCGTACTTTTTGTAAACGATGGGTCGAGCGACCGGAGTCTGGAAAAAATCAAGGCGCTTTGTTCGGCCAATCCCGACTTTTATTATATCTCCTATCCCAGAAACGCAAAGAAAAGCGCAGCATTGAAAGCCGGTTTCGACTATACCCAGTCTGAATACCTGGGATATATCGACGCCGACCTGCAAACCCTTCCCGAAGACTTCAACACCCTGTTGGAATACCGGGACAAATACACGCTCGTGGCAGGCATACGGATGAACCGGCAGGATACGAAATCAAAAAAACTCCAGTCGAAAATCGGCAATGCATTCCGGCGCGGCATCACCAAAGACGGAGCGATCGATACCGGTTGCCCGCTCAAGGTAATCCGAACTGAAAATGCCAAACGCATGCCTTTCTTCACCGGTATGCACCGTTTTATCCAGGCCCTGATCCTTCTGCAGGAAGGAACCGCCAAACAGATTCACATTCCCTCTTATGCCCGGGTGGCGGGAACTTCCAAATATAGCGTATGGAACCGGCTGGTGGGGCCTTTCTTCGATTGTCTGGCCCTGGCCTGGATGCGCAGGAACTATATCAACTATCACGTAAACGACACCGATCTCGAAAAATAATGGCCGCACACCACCTTGCCTCAAAAGCAGAAAAATATCTGCCGTTATTGGCGTTGATCGCGTTTTTACCCATCATGGTACTGCGCGACTTCTCCATTTCAAACGAACTCCGCTACCTGAGCATCGCCGATGAAGCTTTGCGCAACGGAAATATCTTCACTTTCACCAACAACGGTTTACCTTATGCCGACAAACCGCCGCTCTACCTGTGGATCGTGATGGCAGGCAGACTTCTTTTCGGCAACCATTGCATGTGGTTCCTTTCCCTTTTTTCTCTCATTCCCGCCCTGATGATCATGCGCATCATGCGCAATTGGTTGCTGGCCGAATGCACGCTGGCGGACAAAGGATGGAAACTTACCTCCCAGCTTATGCTCATCACCTGCGGGATGTTTCTCGGCCTGAATGTCTTTTTGCGTATGGACACGCTGATGTGCCTCTTTATCGTTCTCGCCCTGCGTACATTTTACCGGATGTACAGGGGAGAAGGCAATCCGGCCACGCAAGGCATTCTGTTTCCCCTCTACACCTTTTTGGCCATCTTCACCAAAGGACCGGTAGGCATCATGATGCCTTTGGTTTGCCCCTTGGTCTTTCTGTTGTTCAAAAGGGAAGGCAGAACATTTTTCCGTTACTGGAACCTGCAGACTTTCGGCATTCTGATTCTGCTCTGCGGAGCATGGTTCCTGGCCGCATATATGGAAGGCGGCGGCCAATACCTCGACAACCTGCTCTTTCACCAAACGGCCGGCCGCGCTGTCAACGCCTTTCATCACAAGAAGCCATTTTACTACTACCTGATTCAGATCTGGCCCTCACTCGCCCCTTACTGCCTGTTGCTGATAGGCGTTAACGGAGCGGCTATGCTGAGGCATCGCTTCACTTCCGATACCGAACGTTTCTGGAACTGCATCATCCTTTCCACTTTCGTGATGCTGTCGGCGGTAAGCGGCAAACTGGCGGTTTATCTGGCACCGATTATTCCTTTCGCCGTGTTCCTAACGGTTTCCCTCATCCGCAAATTCCGATACAACGGACTTCTGGCAACAACCGTAGCGTTGCCTGCCGTCGTTTATGCGTTTACCCTGCCCGCCTTGTTCTGTCTGGCCCGTTTCACCTCCCTCCGCTATATCGGACAACCTTTCTTTTATGCGGCCGCCGCCATATTGTCCGTTGCCGGAGTCTGGGCGCTGTGTCTGTTGTTCAGGAAAAGAAATATCCGCCGTTCTCTGAACGTGCTCGGATTCGCTATCCTGCTGGCCGCATTTGCGGGCGGTTGGTCGGTGCCGGCCGTCAACAGTTATATCGGATACCGCGACGTATGCCGGAAAGCGGTTGAGATAAGCCGGGAAAAAGGGCTCGAAGGTTATTATTCCCTTTATCTGCGCCGGGCGGAAAACACCGATGTTTTTTTGCACGAATCCATCACGCAGATGCCTCCGCAAACCACGGTGGAGGAACTTTCCGAACTCAACGGTACGGCCTTGCTGCTTACCGAGAAGGGAATAGCCAAAAATCCCGATATCAAAGCGTTTGTCTCCGCCAAGGAATCTTACCGCGTAGGCCCATATCGGATTGTGGCCCTGTAAACCCCGTCAGGAATACAAGACCCCGTTTCCGGCAACGGATTGCGGCAGACCCGGGCGGCAAAAAGGGAGGGCCGTACGCACGCGTACGGCCCTCCCTTTTATAAAGTTGGCTTTGCCAACTTTATTCGGCTTCCGGGGAATCATACTCCTTAAGCAATTTCTCCTGAATTTCGCCCGGAACAAGCTCGTAGCTGTCGAACTTCATCGTAAAGGAAGCCCTGCCGCCACTTATCGAACTCAGTGCGGTTGAAAAATCAGACAATTCCTTAAGCGGAACCTTGGCCGTGAGCTTTTCATAGCCCTTTTCACTGTTCATGCCCATGATAAGGGCACGGCGGCCCTGCAAATCGCCCATAACATCGCCCAGATAATCCTGTGGAACGGAAACTTCCACTTCGTACACCGGTTCGAGAATCTTGGGGTCGGCTTCCTTGAACGCCGTGCTGAAAGCGGTGCGGCCGGCAATCATGAACGAGATCTCATTGCTGTCAACCGGATGCATCTTGCCGTCGTACACGATAACCCGCACGTCGCGTGCATAGGAACCGGTAAGCGGGCCTTGCTCCATGCGCGAAAGGATGCCTTTCTGAATGGCGGGCAGGAAGCGGGCATCGATGGCCCCGCCCACGATACTGTTCACAAACACCAGCTTTCCGCCCCATTCAAGATTAACTACCTGCGTGTCGCGCACGCTTACCTTGAATTCCTGCCCCTTGAAGCGGTAGACGGTGGGCGCCGGCATTCCTTCGTAATACGGTTCCACAATCAGATGCACTTCGGCGAACTGACCGGCACCGCCCGATTGTTTTTTATGGCGATAGTCGGCCCTGGCCGCTTTGGTGATGGTTTCCCTGTAGGGAATCCTGGGTTCCGTAAACAGGACGGGTATCTTATCGTTGTTCTCGATACGCCATTTAAGCGTACGTAGATGAAATTCCCCCTGGCCCGAAACGATGGTTTGCTTCAGTTCCTTCGACTGCTCGACAATCCAGGTGGGATCCTCCTCATGCATACGGAACAGCGCTTCCATCATCTTTTCGGCATCGGCTTCGTTCTCGGGCTTGATGGCACGGCGGTATTTGGGTTCGGGATAACGGATAAAGTCGAAACGATAGTCGCAGTCCTTGCTGTTGAGGGTATTGCCCCGGCGCACGTCTTTCATCTTTACCGTGGCGCCGATATCGCCCGCCCGCATTTCGGCCACTTCCTCGCGGTTCTGTCCGGCGATGGTGAACAGCTGCGACATCCTTTCCTTGGATCCGCGGTCGGCGTTCACCAAATCGTCTCCGGCGTGTACCGTACCCGAAATCACCTTGAAATAAGCCACCTGACCGATATGAGGTTCGATACTCGTCTTGAACACAAACAGACTGGTGGGGCCATCCGGTTCGGGCGTAATCTCGCGGCCGTCCACCGTTACAGGACGCGGCATCTTGTCGGTACAAGGCACCACGTTACCCAAAAATTCGAGCGTCCGGCGCACGCACATATCCCGTCCGGCACACACGCAGAACACCGGGAAGATGCCTCTGGTCACAAGTCCGGCGCGGATTCCGGCACGCATTTCGTCTTCGCTGAGCGAACCTTCGTCAAAAAACTTGTTCATCAACACATCGTCGTGTTCGGCGGCCGCCTCCACCAACGTTTTGTGGAATTCCATGGCTTTTTGCATCTCCGCTTCGGGAATGGAAAGCACTTCAGGCACACCGCCCTCTGGTTTCCACTGATACATTTTCATCTTCAACACATCGATTACGGCATGAAACGAATCCCCCACCGTTACCGGATACTGCACGGGAACCACGCGGCTACCCCACTGTTCGCGCAACTGATGCACGGCGTTGTCGTAATCGGCCTTTTCATGGTCAAGCTGGTTGATGACGAAAATCACCGGTTTGTGCAGCCTGTCGGTCTGACGGAACTGGTTGACGGTACCCACTTCCACACCATACTGCGCATTGATGACCATCAGCGCCGTATCGGTTACATGCAGCGCCGAAACAGCCGCACCTGCAAAGTCGTCCGAACCCGGACAGTCGATAAAGTTAAGCTTGCGGTCTTGCCAGTTCACGCTGAAAACGGTGGAGAACACCGAATAACCGTATTCCTTTTCTACCGGAAAATAGTCGCTTACCGTGTTTTTGGCTTCCACGCTGCCTCTGCGTTTGATAACGCCGCCTTCGAAAAGAATGGCTTCGGCCAGGGTTGTCTTTCCTGATCCGGCACTGCCCATAATGGCAATGTTCTTGATTTTGTCGGTTTGAAAATCGTTCATAGTTTTTTGTTTTTGGGATTAGTTTCAGTTTATGTTACGGGGACAATATGTCCCGGACGAGGGCGCACAGACTGTCGAAGCTTTCCTGCTGGGGACGGAACCGATAGGCGGCCTGCTCATAGAACGGAGCCCTTTCCCTGAGTCCGTCTTCCACAAAACGCGATATCTGCCGGTCGGTAAGGCCCTTCAAGAGCGGCCGCGAAGACCTCTCCTGTCGGTCGCGCAGGCGGGAAACGATCTCGTGGGCCGGAACATCCACATACAGCGTAACTCCCATACTGTTCATATAGGCCATATTGTTGTGGAAGCAAGGCAGGCCGCCGCCCGTCACCACGATACCGACAGGAGGAAGGGAATGCAACACCGCCCGTTCTTCTTCCCTGAATCTCGACTGTCCGAAACGGGAAAAAATTTCGGAAACAGACATTCCCAGACGTTTTTCCACCTCATTGTCCGTATCGTGGAGCGGGCAACCCAACCGATCCGACAACCTCTTGCCCAACGTACTTTTTCCGCCGGCCATAAAGCCGACGATGTATAGACAGTGTGGCAAACCTCAGGCAAATCGGGTTTCTATTCCCTTCCAATCCACCAGTTTCCAAAAATCGGCGATATAGTCGGGACGGCGGTTCTGTTTATCCAGATAATAGGCGTGTTCCCAAACGTCGATCACCATCAAGGGTTCCTTTTTGTCGCGCAAGGGATTTCCCGCATTGGGGGTAGAAACGATTTCAAGGCCTTCCCGGCCCTTTACAAGCCATACCCAACCTGAACCGAACAATCCGGCGGCAGCGGTGGAGAAAGCGTTTTTAAACGCCTCAAAAGAGCCCCATTGCTTGCAAATGGCTTCGGCCAAAGCGCCCGAAGGCTCTCCGCCTGCATCGGGAGAAAGGCAGTTCCAATAAAACGTATGGTTCCATACTTGGGCGGCATTGTTGTAAAGCGCACCCTCGGCCTTTTCGATGATGTTTTCCAATCCGGCCTCTTCAAAAGGCGTGCCCGCTTTCAGTTTGTTGAGATTATCCACATAAGCCTTGTGATGTTTGCCATAGTGGAAAGAAAGGGTCTGCGCCGAAATGAAAGGTTCCAGCGCGTTTTCTGCATAAGGCAGAGGCGGCAATTCAAAAGTCTTCATAGTTTTTTGATTTTATTGATACTCCGGGTCTCTGCGGCAAAACCGCTTGTAAAGAAGTACCCGATTCCGTAAAGATATGAAAAAATCCGTTAGCGTGTTCCCGAAAGGCATGTTCTTTTCGTCAACACATAAAAAAGGCGGTTTTGCACAATTGTGCAAAACCGCCTTTGACCGCATCGGATGCCCTTGCGGAGACACACCGGACTACCAGTTGGCTTCCTCCTTGATCTGTTCAATGGAAACCTCCTTCACCTTGATGGTGTTCTTGCCTTCCACGATGAAACCGAAAGTTTTGGAAGAAAGTTCTTCCTTACACTTGTAAACTTCCATATTGTTCACCGAAAAGACAAGCTGCAAGCCTTTTTTCTCTATTTCAAACTCCACCTCCCTGTCTTTTCCCGATTTCAATATGATATCGCCGCTTGCTTTCCTATTCAACGTTATCCGTTGAGCGTCTTTTTTCGCCGCCACATACTCGAGCTCCGAGCCACTGCAAACTTTATATTTGCCTTCGGCCACCAAAAACGATTTAAAGCTGCCTTTCTCCTGCTTTTCCTTGTAATCATAAACAAGCCCGAAATAATTGTCCTTGCTGATTTTGGGAATCAGCATCGTCACCTTTATCTTGAAATTTTCCTTTACGTTAACCGGAAAGTTTGTGATAGATTTGGCGGGTTCCGACGTCTGTTTGTTTGTCAATATATAAAAACCACCCGAAAGGGTTGCGGAAGAGGTTTTTGTAGCGAATTCTTCCCACTGCAAACGATTGTCTTCAAAATTATATATGGTTACCATATTGTTTTCTTGGGCAAATAGGAAGCATATTCCCGAGAAAAAATAGACCAAGAAAAGGAAAACTCTGTTTTTCATTATTTTAATCTTTAAAGGTTACTGCCCAAGGTGGTTTGAAGTTCCGAGATGACCTGCCCGTATTTTTTCAGAACGCGGTCGTATTTCTGGAAACACTGTTCATTGCGCCCGCATTCTTCCAGATCGGCGATTTCAGAATACACTTTTACCCGGTACGCCAATTCTCCTTCCTCTAATGTCTGCAATCTTATTTCAAGACGGGTTCTCACAATCTGATTGCCGAATTCCTCAAACGTCCAACCGGTTTTAATCCATCCGGCAGCCTTATCGCGGACTTCCACGTTTTCAAAATTATTAATGGCTATATTCATCAGCCTGCGCCACACAACATCTTCGCTCATTCCCTGTTTGCAATTAACGGAGAAAAATTTATTGGCTATATCCATACCCTCTCCGGCTCCCACCGAATTCATAGCGGCCTCATCTTGCGTCAATCTATAAGATATTGTTTTACGGGGATCTTCCTTCATCAAGCGTACCGTTTTAGGTTGATAACCGACAGCCTCAAACTTCAATATCATAAATTCATCCCGACCCGAAAACTTAATCGTGTACATACCCGTACCCACTTCCGATCCGTTCACATAAATCTTGGCATTGTCGGGAACCACATGAATGGTCTTGACAGGCCCGGCCAAAGCAAGCTGCATCCCCATGAACATCAAAAAAAGAATCGTAATCTTTCTCATTGCAATTGGTTTTTACATAACCCTCTTCCGAAGGATTATCGTATTTATAATTATTTGTTTGTTATTGGTTATAAGTGAAATACAAAAACACCGCTCAAAACCGATACAAAATTAATACAAAAGTGCGGATAAAAAAAACGGAAGAATGCCATCTGTCTTGTCCGGCCAAAAAGATGTCTGAAAAAACACCCGGCAGGCAAACAATGTCTGACAGAAACCGGGCGTAAGAAATTCCGCCGGATAAGATCATCTGTGGGGAACAAAACCTATGTCGGATGGGGAGAAAAAAAGGCGTTCCGTTTGAAAAACGGAACGCCTTTGCAAAAAAGCGCCTTCACCGGCAGGCACACGCCCGCCTGAACGGCGGCTATTATTTACGTTTACCCGCTTTGGCGGCTTTGGGCTGCGCTTTTTTGGCGGCTGCCTTGGCAGCCTTTTCTCCCTTCTTGGCTGTCGGTCTGGCCGTCTTCTTAAGCTCTGCCTGGCGTTTCCTGGAGCGTTCATGGCGTTCCAGCACCGCCGGTTCCAGCGAGATGTTCTCGTTGGGCAGGCTCAACAGCTGGCTCACGCCTTCTGTCTTGAGGTTCTTGCGGTCTATTTCGGCCGAAATGCGGTTATCGTAGTCCACCGGTTCGGTATAGGTGGTGATAACGCCTTCGAAGTTGCGCAGGATGGCCTTGCCGCCTCCCAGCGAAATCAAATACTGGGGCATGACGGGAATCTTGCCGCCTCCGCCGGGTGCGTCCACCACAAAAGTGGGCACCGCATAACCCGACACATGGCCGCGCAAGCCTTCGATAATCTCTATACCCTTGCTTACAGGCGTACGGAAATGCTCCAGTCCCATCGAAAGGTCGCATTGATAGATGTAATACGGACGTACACGGATTTTCACCAACTCGCACACCAACTTCTTCATGATGCTCACCGCATCGTTCACGCCGCGTAAAAGCACGCTCTGGTTGCCCAAAGGAATACCGGCATTGGCCAAACGCGCACAGGCGGCGGCACTTTCCTCGGTAATTTCGTTGGGATGGTTGAAGTGGGTGTTGAGCCAAACGGGATGATACTTGGCAAGCATCTTCACCAAATCGGGCGTGATACGCTGGGGACAAACCACCGGCACACGGCTTCCGATACGGATAATCTCCACATGCTTGATGGCGCGCAGACGTTGGATGATGTATTCCAGCTTGGCATCGGAAACCAACAAGGCATCGCCGCCCGAAAGCAATACATCGCGTACCTGAGGGGTACGTTCTATATATGCCAAGGCTTTTTCGATTCTTTCCTTGGGGCTTTCGCAGTCGTTCTGCCCGGCAAAACGGCGGCGCGTGCAATGACGGCAATACATCGAGCACTGGTCTGTGATAAGGAAAAGCACCCTGTCCGGATAACGGTGGGTAAGGCCGGGGGCGGGAGAATCCTCGTCTTCATGCAGGGGATCAAGCAAATCGGCGGCCGACACATGCGTTTCGGCACCGGTGGGAATGGCCTGCTTGCGCACCGGATCGTTGGGGTCTTTGGGGTCGATAAGGCTCAGATAGTACGGCGTGATGGCCATACGGAGCGTTTTGAGCGTTTTCTTCACACCGGCCTCTTCATCCTTGGTCAGCTTAACGTATTTCTTGAGATCTTCTATGGTTTCGATACGGTTCTTGACCTGCCATTTCCAATCGTTCCACTCGGCATCGGAGACCTTGGGAAACAATTCTTTTCTTCGGCTTTTCATAGCTGTTCGATTTAAAATGGAATTGTCCGGATCAGACAGTCCTTTCTTTTTTATAAAAATGTCGGTTTTCCACCCGGCCTTTTCCGCATTTCGGCTTCGGAAAAAGACTCGGAAGGTTTGCAGATGCACGGCTCCGTCCGGAAAAGACCAAAGAGCCGGATCCGGTAAGAGAACCCTCTGTCGCCCGGCATCTGCACAACCTTTCCAACACTTTTAAGCGTAGAGTTCGGTAAAGATATCCCTCAGTTCTTTGCATTCACGCAATTCCTGCAGGGTGATCTCGGCATGGCCCTTGGTGTAGCCGTTGCCCACGATCATGGTAACGTCTTTGCCCACGCCTTCGGCACCCAGAGCGGCTTTGGTGAAAGACGTGGCCATGGAGAAGAAATAAACCACGCCGTCGTCTTTGGTGCAGAGGATGCTGGTCATTTCGGTGTTTTCGATGTTCACGTTGTTGATGCACACATCGCAGAGCTTGCCTTTGGTAAGCTTTTCTATTTCTTCGTAGATGGCAACGGGCTGGGTGGCGTCGGCGGCGAAAACATAGTCGCAGAATCCGAGTTTCTTAAGACGTTCCGTGCTCTTGGGACTATGGCAAAGACCGATTACCTTACCGGTTACGCCGGCACGCTTCTTGGCTTCATAGCAGCAGAGCATACCGCTCTTTCCGCCGGCACCGATAATGAGAACCGTATCGCCGGGTTTCACCAATTTGGCTGTCTGGGCGGGAGCACCGGCAACGTCCAATGCCGAAAGGGCCAGTGTTTCGGGCAAATCGGAAGGGATCTTGGCATAGATGCCGCTTTCAAAGAGAATGGCCTTTCCGTCGATGTCAACCTGGTCGATGTCGGGACGGATATCCTTGATTTTGTCGATGCGGAGCGGTGTCAGGGACAAGGAAACGAGCGTGGCGATCTTATCGCCTTCCTTCAAGTCGATCTTGCCTTTGAGGGCGTCGCCGATCTTCTCTACCGTACCCAGCAGCATACCGCCCGAACCGGTAACGGGATTGCGGTGTTTGCCTTGTTTTTCAACAATGCCCAACATGATTTCGGCAATCTTGGCTTTGTCGCCACCGGCCTGTTCTTCGATTTGGGTAAAGCTGGCGGAGTCGATATTCAGGGTCTGTACATCGATAAGGATTTCGTTGTCGTACAGAACATCCATGTTGTTGTCAATCTTGTCGGCGGGCTGGGGAAGAACGCCTTTGGGAGAGATGACACGGTGTGTACCGTACTTGCTGCCTTTAGGTTGTGTGCTCATTTTGTTTTGTTTTTAAAATTCTTGATTTGTTTATCGGGAACACATTGTGTGTTCGGTTGTCTTTATTTCTTACGGGCCGGAAGCGACAGTATCCTGCGCGCTTCCTCGGGATCGGCGATTTCCCGGCCCAATTCCTTGGCGATACGTACCACTTTGGCAACCAACTCGCCGTTGCTCTTGGCCAATACGCCCCTTTCCAGATAGAGGTTGTCTTCGAAACCCACTCTCACGTTACCGCCCATGGCGATGGCCGGAGCGGCCAGCGTGAAAGCATGGCGGCCGATACCGGTGGCTGTCCAGGTGGAACCGGCGGGAATGGCGTTTACCAACCAGCAAAGGTTCTGAACCGTGGCCGGCGTACATCCGGGCACACCCAGCACAAAGTTGAACTGCATGGGCTCTCCGGGAACCAAGCCTTTTCTGGCCATTGTCAGAATGGTATCGAGATGCCCCATTTCAAAGCATTCGTACTCGGGCTTGATGTGGTTTTCGAGCATGCGTTTTCCGAAATCGCGCATCATGGGCATGGTGTTTTCAAACACATCGTCGCCAAAGTTGCAGGTACCGCAATCCAAAGTGGCCATTTCGGGGAAAAGTTCGGTAGGCTGCAAGCGTTCCTCGGCCGTCATGCCTACCGCTCCTCCCGTAGAGGGAATCAGGATTACATCGGGACAGACTTTGTAGATGGCATCGATGCATTCCTTGAAACGGGCCTTGCTCTGGGTTGGCGTTCCGTCGTCCTCACGCACATGAACGTGAACGATGGCCGCACCCGCATCATAAGCCGACTTGGCTTCCCTGACGATTTCCTCCACCGTGTAGGGAACGGCCGGATTCTGTTCTTTGGTTACCTCGGCGCCGCAAATAGCCGCCGTAATGATAAGTTTTTCCATGATTACTTACGTTGGCAGTTTTTAGGCGTCACACAAGTACCGGTGGCACGGCAAACCACAATGGGTTCGGCCAGCACATCGGCGGCCGAATCACTGATGTCGGTGCGGGGAGCGATAATCTTGCGGGCCTCGAATTTCATTTTTCTCGAAGTGTTGCCTTCCGAAATGATTTCTCCTACGGCTTCGATATAGTCTCCGGCATATACGGGCGCAATAAATTCCACCATGTCGTAAGCCTTGAAGAGACCTTCGTCGCCGTCGCGCTGAATAAGAAGTTCGGTAGCCACATCGCCAAAAAGCTGAAGCATACGGGCACCATCCACCAGATTTCCGCCGTAATGGGCGTCGTGCGAACTCATACGAAGTCTGATAACGGATTTATACGTTGCCATATCGGTTGTTTTTTTGATTATTTCACAATGTATTTCACAAGAATCGAAGGGGTGATCACCGCTTCGGGAGCCAATTGGCCGGGTTCCACCATTTCATTGATTTCAGCAATCACGGTGGTGGCGGCCATGGCCATCATGGGATTGAAGTTCTGCGATGTACCGCGGTAAATCAGGTTTCCCTCGCTGTCGCCCTTGCTGGCGCCAATCAAAGCGAAGTCGGCACGCAAGGGTTTTTCAAGCAGATAATCCTTTCCGTCCACATTCACCACCTGCTTGCCTTCGGCCACCACCGTACCCAGGCCGGTCGCGGTCAAAACACCGCCCAGTCCCGCGCCACCGCAACGGATTCTTTCGGCCAAGGTTCCTTGCGGACAAAACTCAACTTTGAGCTCGCCCGCATTCATCTGGTCCATCGTGTTCTGGTTGGTGCCGATATGCGATACATACAGTTTTGAAATCTGTTTGTTGGTGATGAGTTTGCCCACGCCCCGGTCTATATAACCGGTATCGTTGCTGATAAGCGTAAGGTTTTTCTTGCCCGACGCAGCCAAGGCGTCAATGATGCGCAAGGGCGTACCCACCGTGAGAAAACCGCCCACCATGATGGTATCACCGTCTTTGATCATATCAACGGCTTGCTGAACGCTGATGAACTTATCCATGATATCTCTGTTTTTATGTTCTACCGTTAATTCTTAGGAATAGCCTGCAAATATAGTGAAAATGCGGAGGATTCGCAAAGATTACCGCCCACCCGTGATTACCGACAGAAAGCGGGGTGTAAAGCGGTGCAGAAACCTGTATAGACCGATGCAGAACAAGATAACGGAACCCGCCGTAAGCATGTGCACCAGAAAGAAAGACCAAGCGTTTTCGGGAAAGAAGGGAATCAATCCCTGCCGGACCAGACCTACCGGAATGAAATGCGTGGCAAAGACAAAGAAACTGCTTTGACACAAGCCGATGTTTACCTTCAACCGATTCGATGCTGTCAGTTTACCCGTTACGGCGATCAAGAAAACCACACTGGCGCAAAGCCCGATTTTATTCACGATCTCAATGGCCGGCAAACCCGACAGGTAACGACTTACCTGAACACAGGCCGTCAGCAGAAACAGAAGGCCCGACCATTTCCAATGCGGCATCAGGCGTTCCACAAAATTTTCCTGCCGCAAAGCGAACCAGGCCCCTGCCGAGAAAAAGAAAAATGTGTAGGTGTGCATCCGCCAAACCACATCCACCCCCAACAGCCACGGCAGGGCGGTCAGCACCAATCCGAACAGTTTCAGATACCGCAGCAGCAGATAAAAAACAGGACTCAATACCATAACCATCATCAGGTTGCGGATAAACCAAAACTGCGGGGCGATAGGACCGTTCCAGAAAGCCACAATCCAATCGTGCGGCGTGTAGTCCGCAATAAGTTTCGAATCCGGTGTCTGCCCGCGAGAAAGCAGATACGTTTGAAGCAAGACATAGAAAAGCACCACGGCCGCATTCCAAAACAAATAGGGAACCAGCAGGCTTTTTATCCGGCTTTTGAGTTTGCGGGCATAAACAGACGTTGAGAAGCCCGAACGGAAAAACAGATACCCTGAAAAAAGCACCAGTGCCGGAAGCCTTTCAAAAACTCCGGTGAAGATATAGACGAAGAGCGAATAACCGTTTTGGTAAGGTTGCCAGGGTTCCCTAATCCTGGCATGCGTGAAAACAACGGCCAGAATCAACAGGAAACGCAGGAAATAAATGGTTCTCGACTGCACCTCGTCAGCCGAAAGAAGAGGAGGCTTCTGCGGATTTGCGGTCATCTTTCAGATTTTAGCGCTTCCGGGCCTGGCTTTTGGTGGACTTGGACGCTGTTTTCTTCTTTTTTTCCGCAACTTCCGGAGCGGCTTTCGGCTGGCCGGCATCGAATTCCATGGCGGCTTTCACGAAGGCAACGAAAAGCGGATGCGGGTTTTCCACCGTACTCTTGTATTCGGGATGGTACTGTACCCCTACGAAAAACGGGTGGGCGGGAATCTCCACGGCTTCCACACGGGTAACCGGTTTACCGGAATCCGAAACGCCCTTGTTGGTTCCGGCCACTTTCATGCCGGCCTTTTCAAAATCCTTGAGATAAAGGTTGTTGAATTCGTAGCGGTGGCGGTGGCGTTCGGAAATGTCTTTTCTGCCGTAAACCGATCTCAATCGGCTCGTATTTTCCAACGTGCAGGGATAGGCACCCAAGCGCATGGTTCCGCCCATGTTCCGGATGTTTTTCTGATTGTCCATGATATGGATGACCGGATATTTGGTTTTGGCATCCATTTCGGTGGAATTGGCCCCTTTCCAGCCCAATACGTTACGGGCGAATTCTATCACGCTGCACTGCATGCCCAGACAGATGCCCAAAAACGGAACCCGGTTCCTGCGGGCGTATTCGATGGCCACAAGTTTTCCCTCTATGCCGCGGTTGCCGAAACCCGGCGCCACAAGAATACCCCGGCATCCGGCTAATTTTTCGGCCACATCGGCTTGAGTCAGATGTTCCGACTGCACCATCTTCACCCTCACCTTGCAAAGATTCACCGCTCCGGCCTGCAAAAAGGCTTCCAGTATGGATTTATAGGCATCTTTCAGTTCCACGTACTTGCCTACCAAAGCGATTTGAACCTCGGTGCGCGGATGTTCGAGCTTCCGCAGGAAAGACCGCCAGTTGGTGAGGTCGGGACGGCCGCCATAAGGCAGTTTGAGGATTTTGAGCACTTGTTTGTCCAATCCTTCTTTCTGCATCATGAGAGGAACTTCGTAGATATTTTTGGCATCGCGGCTTTCGATCACGCATTCGGGCCGCACGTTGCAGAAAAGCGCCACTTTGGCGCGGATTCCCTTGCTGATGGGATGTTCGGTGCGGCACACGATGATATCGGGTTGCAGTCCCTGCTCCAACATGGTTTTCACCGAGTGTTGGGTGGGTTTGGTCTTGAGCTCGCCTGCCGCGGCCAAATAAGGCACATAGGTCAGGTGTATCACCATCACGTCATCGCCCATTTCCCAGGTAAGCTGACGCACGGCTTCGATATAGGGCAAAGACTCTATGTCGCCCACCGTACCGCCGATTTCGGTAATGATAACGTCGAAATTATTGCCTTCGGCCAAAAGACGCACCCGCCGTTTGATTTCATCGGTTACATGGGGAATTACCTGTACGGTGCTTCCCAGATAGTCGCCACGGCGTTCTTTTTCAATCACGCTCTGATAGATCCGGCCTGTGGTTACATTGTTGGCCTGCGAGGTGGGAACATTGGTAAAACGCTCGTAATGACCCAAGTCCAAATCGGTTTCGGCACCGTCTTCGGTAACGTAACATTCCCCGTGTTCATAGGGATTGAGCGTACCCGGATCGATATTGATATAGGGATCCAGTTTCTGGATGGTGGTTTTGTAGCCGCGGGAAAGCAGAAGTCTGGCCAGAGAGGCCGAAATAATGCCTTTTCCCAACGAAGACGCCACACCTCCGGTGACGAAGATGAATTTGGTTTTATGCTTTTGCATGGCCGTATGTTTTCGAATAAAGTACCGATACTATCGAAGGGGTAAAGTTACATTTTTTGAAGAAATATAACAGCACGGGGCCCGTGCAGGCATCCCCGGGGTGTCTTTCCCGGAGCAAAAAAAAGCCCTGCCTTCACGGCAGGGCTTCAATAGGGAGGAAAACCTCTCTTATTTTCTCTTGAACTCTATCTTCCCGCTATATCCATCGGTTTCTTCCCATACCATCTTGCCCGAAGACATGGACTCTATCGTATATGCCTCAAAGTCTCCATCGGGATAGACAATGCGAATGACGCTTCCTGTAATGAAATACTCATATTCATACGAAGCGCCGTAATCCACATACTTTATGGTCAGATTCCCTTTTGCATCGAATTTATAGGTAACTACATCCTCCGCGTCTTGCCAACCGTCTTCTTCATCCCATGTCCGGGAATACTGCCATGTGCCGGTAATATTCTTTTCATAGTTGGATTCTTTTTCTTTTTCGCAACTCACAAATGTCATTGCCATCAAAGTGATGGCGAATAGTGAAAAAATGAATTTTTTCATAATATAAATGTTTTTTCTTGCCGCTGATTCCTCCGGCGGATTTTATTGTATAAAAAC
>CAMWNM010000016.1 GCA_947175635.1 uncultured Bacteroidales bacterium
ATTTTTTTTTTACTGCACAAGACGGCAACCGCTAGCTCGTAGGGTCTCGGGGGCGCGGAGATGTTTATAAGAGACCGGTGCGGGCCGGGGTGGGGCATCTTACGGTGGTGGACGGCGACAGGATTCATCCTACCAATCTGAACCGTCAGCTTCCAGCCCTCTTGCCGGACATGGGACGGTTGAAAGCCGAAGTGATGGCCGAGCGTCTTCTGGCTGTCAATCCGGCCTTGGATCTGGCGGTTTTTCCCGAATACGTGAAGGATCAGCGCATGATAGAGATTCTGGAGAGCCGGCCTTTCAACTATGTGGTGGATGCTATCGATACGCTTTCCCCCAAGATCTATCTGCTTTATCATTGCGTGAACCGTTCTCTGCCCGTGGTGAGCGCCATGGGTTCGGGGGGGAAATTGGATCCTATGCGGCTTAAGATCTGCGATATTTCTCAGACCTATCAATGCCCATTGGCCGATGTGTTGCGCAAAAGATTGCACAAATTAGGCGTTTATACCGGGATTCAGGCTGTTTTTTCGCCCGAGCCCGTGCCGGAGCATGCCGTGAGGGCAACCGAGGGTGAACCTAATAAGAAGTCCACGGTGGGAACGGTATCCTATATGCCTTCCATTGTGGGATGCCTGTGTGCCTCGGTGGCGATACGGGAAATCTGCGGACAGAAAGTGGAATCGGATTTACCTGTTCCGGCTTCGGTACGCAAAAAAATCCAGCAGATGAAAGCCTGTTTCTGAGGGTGGTTTATATATTGATATATAGTTTGTTGTAATTTAAGAAAAATATCTGCCGCTTTTTTTGACAGGCCTATTGAAAAAAGATGTAATTTTACACCGTCTTTTAGCGGTAGAATGGATTAGAGGTCGCAAGAGAGCCTTTCGATGGGATTGCGGTCAAGTCGGTTCAGCCGCTTTTTGGCTTTTTTGGAAAACGAAAATAAAACTAAATAACTTAAATTTTTTAGCCATGGACGTAAACAAAATCTTGGCCGATCTGAAGGAAAAACATCCTGACGAACCCTTGTTCCTCCAAGCAGTAGAGGAAGTGTTGCATTCTATTAAGGACTACGTAGCCGCGCATCCTCAATACGATCAGCACAAAATCATCGAACGTATGGTAGAACCCGATCGTATCTTCACGTTCAAGGTAGAATGGGTTGACGACAAAGGTGAAATCCATGTGAACACCGGATACCGCGTTCAGTTCAACAACGCTATCGGACCTTACAAAGGCGGTTTGCGTTTCCACCCCAGCGTTAAGCTCGATACCCTCAAGTTCCTGGGTTTCGAACAGACGTTCAAAAACAGTTTGACGACGCTGCCTATGGGCGGTGGCAAGGGTGGTTCCGACTTCAACGCCAAAGGCCGTTCCGACAACGAAATCATGCGTTTCTGCCAGGCTTTCATGATGGAACTCCAGAAATACATCGGACCTGAAACCGACGTTCCCGCCGGCGATATAGGCGTAGGTGGCCGCGAAATCGGTTATATGTACGGTATGTACAAGAAACTCCGCAAAGAAAACACCGGTGTGTTGACCGGTAAGGGTGCCGGTTGGGGTGGTTCCATCCTCCGTCCCGAAGCTACCGGTTTCGGTGCCGTTTACTTCGTGGAACACATGCTCAAGGCCCACAATATGGACATCAAGGGCAAAACCGTTGCCATCTCCGGATTCGGTAACGTTGCCTGGGGTGCGGTAACCAAAGCTACCGAACTGGGAGCCAAGGTCGTTACCATCTCCGGTCCCGACGGTTACATCTACGATGAAGAAGGCTTCAACAAGGAAAAGATCGAATACATGCTCGAGCTTCGTGCCAGCAACAACGACGTTGTGGCTCCTTTCGCCGACAAGTTCAAGAGCGCCAAGTTCTTTGCCGGTAAGAAACCTTGGGAACAGAAAGTGGATATCGCCATGCCTTGCGCCACCCAGAACGAATTGCGTCTGGAAGATGCCAAAGCTTTGATCGCCAATAATGTTACCTTGGTGGCTGAAGTTTCCAACATGGGTTGCCATGCCGATGCGGTAAACGCTTTCATCGCCAACAAGACCATCTTCGCTCCCGGTAAGGCTGTCAACGCCGGCGGTGTTGCCGTTTCCGGTCTGGAAATGAGCCAGAACTCCATGAAGTATGGTTGGACGGGTGCCGAAGTGGATGCCAAACTGCATCAGATCATGTCGAGCATTCACGAAAACTGCGTGAAGTACGGTAAAGACGGCAGCTACATCAACTACGTTAAGGGTGCCAACGTTGCCGGCTTCATCAAAGTTGCCGACTCCATGATTGAACAAGGCGTTTGCTAGTTCTCTTTTGAGGCTTCGCCTCGATAAGGAAAAAGGGCGGTCGGAAGACCGCCCTTTTTTTATTTAAGATGTTTTGCCTTTTTGGGTTTAAGGTGTTTCTCCCTTTTTTTATTGCAAGCGCCAATCCATCATAAGTGCCGGAATCATTTTATGTGAAGCATAACAATAATTATTTCTCCGGTCTTGCGCTACGACCTGCATGGAAAACGCCTTTCCGAACAGAATCAGAAGTATTGCTTTGCCGACCACGGGCTACGTAATTCCCTATGCGGTTTCAATATCCGCGGAGGCATCGAAAAGGTTATAGAGAATGTGGTTTGGAACCATCTTCTGGGGCAAGGCTTCAAGGTAACTTCTTTTTCGGGTGAAATGGCCGAAGAAAAGTTCTGCTTTCGTGCGGCCTTTCTTGTTTTATAGCGCTTTCCTTGCTTTCTTTGCCGTATGATAGAGGCGAAGGAGGATATAACCTGGATTCTGGCCCCCATGGACGGTATCACCGACCGCTGTTACCGTAACGCATGGATGGAGGTTTTCGGGAACTATTCCACGATGAAACAGGCGGTAAGCCCTTTCGTTACCTTGGTGCGGGGCAACACGGTGCGCAAGTCGCATTTGGCCGACCTTTTTCCCCGATATAACCGCATGGAAGTGGAGCCGCAGATATTGGGCAACGAAGCCGAATATTTCGCGCCCATGGCGAGAGCCTTGTCGGATATGGGGTATACATCCGTTAACTGGAATCTGGGATGCCCCATGCGGCAGGTTGCAGGCAAACGGCGCGGCAGCGGCATGTTGCCCTATCCTGGAATGATAGAATCTTTTTTAAACCGTGTTCTGCCCGGTTCTCCGCTTGCCCTCTCGGTAAAAATCCGCTTGGGGTACTTTGCCAAAGAGGAGGTTTTTCCGGTAATCGAGGTTCTGAACCGGTTTCCGCTCAAGTATGTAGCCATCCATCCCCGTATCGGCAAACAACTTTACACCGGAGAAGTGGATTGGGACACATTGGAAGAAGCCCTCGGGCTTTTGAAGCACGAATGTGTATATAGCGGCGATATAAACAGTGAGGAAAGAGCGCAGGCCTTTCATCGGCGATTCCCCGCTGTTTCCCGAATTATGCTGGGACGCGGTGTGATAGCCGATCCTTTCCTGCCTTGCCGTCTAAGCGGAACAATTTTTTCCGCAGAGGAGGAAAAACGGATTTTTGCACGTTTCACGGCCGTTCTTTTCAGGAACTACCGGGAAGCCGGCTTGCCAGAAAGAACCGTTTTGCAACGGCAAAAAATGTTTTGGAGCCGATTTTCGGGTAACTTTGTACCGCCAAACGGCTTCGGACAAGTAAAGACAGTAGTCGACACTGCCGCCTACCAACGCATTTGCCTGGGGCTTTTCGGTGAAGATTGGCACCTATAAAGTAAAGCGCAACAGAACATGGAAGACTTCAAACTGAACCTTGGAAAACCCCTTTGTGTATTCGATCTCGAAACCACCGGTATCCGCCTCGGTGTGGACAGGATTGTGGAAATAGGTATCGTAAAGGCTTTTCCCGACGGGCATACCGAAGAGTTTCTCCAACGGATCAATCCCGAAATGCCCATTCCGGCCGAGGCTTCGGCGGTACATCATATCTATGACGGCGATGTGGCCTTGGAACCTACTTTTAAGGAAGCCTCGCCCCGTATCGTGCAGTTTATCGGCAACAGCGACTTGGCCGGCTTCAATTCCAACCGTTTCGATATCCCTATGTTGGTGGAGGAATTCTTGCGGGTGGGGGTTCGCTTTGAAGTGAAGGGACGTCGTTTGATCGATGTGCAGAATATTTTCCACAAGATGGAGCAACGCACCCTTACGGCGGCCGTTCGTTTTTATCTGAATAGGGAACTGGAAAACGCCCACGGCGCCATTTACGATACGCGGGCTACCTTTGAAGTGCTCAAAGCGCAGATACAGCGATACAAGAACGTTCCCTTTACCGATAAAAACGGTCATACGGATTGTCCTGTCGTGAATGATATGGAGGCGCTGGCCACCTTCTCGACCGTAGGCAACTATGCCGATCTGGCCGGTTTCGTGGTATTCGACAAACAGGGTGCGGAAGTATTCGGTTTCGGCAAGTATAAAGGAAAAAAAGTGGAGGAAGTCTTCCATAGTGAACCCGCGTATTACGACTGGATTCAAAAGGCCGACTTCCCCCTCTATACCAAACAGGTGCTGACCGAGATCAGACTGCGTTCGATTAAAGCTTGACGAATTTGGTCTTGGCGTAGCCTTCGGCGGTTTCCACCATCAGGATATAGGTACCCGCTTTGAGTGTTTCCACATTCAGCATCATCTCTTGGTTGTTGCCGGTTTCGGCCTCTTGCATCAAGCGTCCCTGCAGGTCGCAGATGCGGATATGTTTAATCGGTGCAGGAGCGGATACTTTCAGTTGATCCTTTACCGGGTTGGGGTTGATTTCCACCCAAGCATTTTCGTGGTTCTCATTGGCGGTTGATTCCACTTCAAAAGCGGCGGTGAGAATGATGTTTTCGGTAGCGCGGAAAGTATAACTCGGACGTTCGCTAATTACACGGCCGTTCTGTATCCAATAGAGGAAAGTATAACCGGGATTGGCTACGGCAGAAACGGTGGCCATGGAATTCTGCCGATATTTTCCCTCTCCGGACAAAGCTCCGGCATCGGTAGGCGAGCAACGCAGGGTAACCGTATAATAGTCGGGTATAACCAGCCGCTCTTCTTTCCTTACGGAAATAACATCGTCTTCATAGATTGCCTCCACCTGATACACCACCGTTCCGCTCGGCGCAAGAGGGTCGAGGCAGTCGGTGCGTGTGGTCAAAGAATCAAGCACGGTGCCGTTGCGATATACACGATAGCCAAGCAGTGTATGGGTGTTTCCTACCGGCGGTTCCCATTGAAACCAAACGGAGTCAACGATGTTTTGGGTTATTTTCAGATTTTCCACCGGGGCGTCGAATTTCGTATCCTCAATGGCCTGAAGCGCGGCACTTGCGTTAATGACGCCGGCCAGCGGAGTGAAGAAATAATGGTTGGAGGAATTGTAATCGGCAGAATTCTGCAGAAGATTCTTTATCTGTGCAGGGGTCAGGGTGTTGTCTTTTGAAAGCATCAATGCGCAGAGGCTGGCTACCAACGGCGTGGCCATCGAGGTTCCGGACATTTCATCGTAGTATTGGTCGTCGAACGTGGAGAGGCCGCGCAAGCGAAGGCTCTGGCTTTTGCAGAAAGTGGTGCTGACAATACCTGTATATTTATTGCTGGCATTGCTTGTTCCGCCGGGTGCGAGAATATCCACCCAGGCGCCGTAATTGGAAAAACTGGATTTGATTCGGTTTTCATCCACCGACCCCACGCAGATTACATAAGGAGAACTGCCGGGTTCCATCATCTCGTTCGTGTTGTCGTTACCGGCGGCACCCACCACCACGATATTCTCGTTGTAGCAGGATTTCAGTATTTCTTCGCCTGTAAGTCCGGAACCGGAACTGCCCCAGGAACAACTGATAACCTTGGCCCCTTGCAGTGCGGCCCAACGGATACCTTCATAGCCGCCCACCACACTTGCCGGATATTGCGGCATATAGGCGCCTACGGCCAAAAGCGTTACGCCGGAGGCCAAGGAGGCGATGCCGATGCCATCGTTGTTCGAGGCGCCCACCACCCCCATGCAGTGGGTGCCATGCGACCATGTATAAGTAGGACAGGGATCGGGTTCGTTTTCTGTAGAGGGATAGAGTTTTGTACAGATCTGATCCTGGTTGGCATAGGGCGGATTGGAATTGTTGGTGCCGTTAGCGGCATTGTATTGCCGATCCGTGGGAATATTGAGTTCGGGATGCGCCGCCCAGATGGCTCCGTCCACAACGGCCGCGATAATGGAAGGATCACCTTCTTGCTTGGCCCAGGCTTCTTCGGCATTGATCATTTTCAGCGCCCATTGATATTCCACACCATCGATAGTCTGGTAAAAGGGATCGTTCGGCGTGGATTTTTCGCCAGACGTTACCGACATTGTTTCGGCGATGGGAATACGTTCCACATACTCCACATTGGGATCGGCTTCGAGCAGGCGGATAAGCTTGTCGATTTTTTTCGTGCTGTCGAATTGAAGACGGAACGTACGGTCAAGTACAGGGTTTTCGAACAATTGCAGGGATCCGGCTTCACGGTGCAAGCCGAATTCGTCCGTTTTCCGAGCCGTGATTTTCAGATTCAGGGCTTCAACGGGAACCACTTCTCGCTGGAGTTTTTTTGCACTGACGCTTGAAGTTTCCTTGAACTTTACATACAGCGCGTTGTCTAAGTATTTCTGTGCATACAGTCCGGCAGTGTTCAGAAGTCCGCAACCGGCTATCAGAAACACGAGCTTTTTGAAAAATTTCATGACAGTATTGTTTTTGGATTATTTGACATTGGTTTATTTAACGGAGCATCCGGAGTGCCTTTTGCAGGCTTTCCACAAAATACTCCACTTCGGATACCGTATTATAGATGGCGAAACTGCAACGCACGCAACCGGGAATGTTCAGGAACTTCATCAACGGCTGGGCGCAGTGGTGTCCGGTGCGGACGGCAATTCCCATCTGGTCGAGGATGACGCCGATATCATAGTGATAGACTCCTTTCACATTAAAGGAGATTACGCCCGAATGCCGGGTTTTCTCTCCATATATCTCTATTCCTTCGATGTCTTTCAATCCCTCGAAAGCGTGATTCACCAAATCCGCTTCATGTTGCCCGATTGCATCGAACCCCACGCGGTGAACGAACTCGAGGGCGGTTTTCAAGGCGATGCCTTCGGCGATGGCCGGTGTGCCGGCCTCAAACTTATAGGGCAGGGCGGCGAAAGAAGTCTGTTGCCATTCAACCTCTTCAATCATCTCGCCGCCGAACTGGTAGGGCGGAAGCTGTTCGAGCAGCGCTTTCTTTCCGTAAAGCACGCCTATGCCTGTAGGGCCATATATCTTGTGTCCGGACCAAACGTAGAAATCGCAGTCGAAATCGCATACGTTCACCGGGCAATGGGCGATGCCTTGTGCGCCGTCGACCAATACAAGCGCGCCGTAGGCGTGCGCCATGGCCGTGATCTGCTTGACGGGATTGACGATGCCCAGTACATTGGATATGTGGGGAAAGACCACGATTCTGGGCTTTTGCCTGAGTTTCTCTTCCAGGAGCTCCATGCTGATGGTGCCGTTTGCTTGCACGGGCAGCACGTCGAATTTCGCACCGCTCCGCAGACAAGCCTGTTGCCAGGGTACAAAGTTGGAATGATGGTCGGATACGGTGGCCAGCACGGTGTCGGCAGGGCTTAGAATCCCGCGGGAAAACGATTCGGCCAGCAGGTTGACCGCTTCGGTAGTGCCTCGGGTAAAGATGATTTCTTCTTTGGCCGAGGCTCCCATGAAGTTGCGCACATATTCGCGGGTGTCCTCGAATGCGGAGGTGGCTTGCTGGCTGAGGTGATGCACGCCTCTGTGTACATTGCTGTTGAGGCTCCTGTAGTAGTCTCCGATGGCCGACAGCACGGACTCGGGCTTCTGCGTAGAGGCCGCGTTATCCAGATAAACCAAAGGATAACCGTTTACCTGTTGGTTCAATAAGGGAAACTCCTGCCTGATATCCGAAGTTCGCATAGTTGCTCTCTATTTGTAAAAAGCAGATTTACATATATTTTCCCTGCTTTCTTCCGTGCGGTGGGATGCGAATATAGTGAAAATATCGACATAGAATTGTTAATCTTGCCTGAGAATATCTAATTTTGCATTTTGGATCCAATCCGAGTGAGTTACATTGGTTAAAAAAGTTGAATCCGGGAAACTTACATTTTGCGATGAAAAACAAATATTCCGATCTGATTGAACAAACTTTTGAATTTCCGAAAGATGAATTTAAGGTGATAGATGGCGAATTGTATTTTAACGATGTGCCCTTGATGGATATCATCAAGCAATATGGAACACCGTTGAAAATTACGTATCTGCCTAAAATTTCTTCGCAGATACAATGGGCAAAACGTTTGTTCAATGTGGCTATGGCCAAGGTGGATTATCAAGGCGACTACAATTACTGTTACTGCACCAAGAGTTCCCAGTTTGAATTCATATTGGAAGAAGTGCTCAAAAACGATGTGCATATAGAAACCTCTTCGGCTTTTGATATCAATCTTATTTTCGAACTTTATGCACAGGGGCTTATCGACAAGGAACACTATATCATCTGCAACGGATTCAAACGTCCGCAGTATATGGAGAATATCGCCGAGTTGGTGAATCAGGGCTTTTCCAAAACCACCCCCATTCTCGACAACAAGGAAGAGTTCGAGTATCTGGATAAATGTATCGAAAAGAAATGCCAACTGGGTATCCGGATTGCTTCAGAGGAAGAGCCCCGTTTCGATTTCTATACCTCCCGTTTGGGCATCCGTTGCGATGAAATCGTGGATTTTTACAAGCAGAAGATTGCCAAGAACAAGAAATTCAGTCTTGAAATGCTGCATTTCTTTATCAATACGGGTATCAAAGACTCTTCCTATTATTGGAACGAATTGGCGCGAAGCGTGGGGCTGTATTGCGAACTGAAAAAGATTTGTCCTTCGCTTCACGCCATCAATATCGGCGGCGGATTTCCCATCAAGAACCGATTGGATTTCGATTACGACTATGAATACATGGCCGAGGAGATTGTGGCGCAGATCAAGAATATCTGCGGGCAGAACGGAATTCCCGATCCGGATATCTTCACCGAGTTCGGATCCTTTACGGTGGGCGAAAGCGGCGCGGCCCTCTATTCCATCGTGAATCAGAAGCAGCAGAACGACCGGGAGCGCTGGTATATGATAGACAGTTCCTTTATGACTACGCTGCCCGATACTTGGGGTATCAACCAACGTTATGTGCTGTTGGCGGTAAACAACTGGGACAAAGAATACCAACGTGTGTTTCTGGGCGGTCTTACCTGCGACAGCCAGGACTACTATAATACCGAGGCCCACTCCAATGCCGTGTTCCTGCCCAAGATGACTGAGGGCGAGCCCATGTATATCGGTTTCTTCCACACCGGTGCCTATCAGGAAGCCTTGGGTGGCTACGGCGGCATACAGCACTGTCTTATTCCTGCGCCCAAGCATATCATCATCGACAAGGATGCCGACGGCGAATATACCACCAAACTTTTCGCCAAAGAACAGAGCTACAAGGCGATGTTGAAGACCTTGGGGTATTAGGATTTGCCCAAAGCCATGGGGGCTGTCAAATATGAATTTCATCTTGCGATGAAAGGAGAGGCACCCCTCATGGCATGCACTTTTCAAACATCGTGTGCGGTAACGGTATCGTGGCGGTATCGCCTGGCGCCCATCGCAACGCCTCATGGTCCACCGGGAACATATCCACCCGCGTTTCCGCGACAGGCAACAATATCCTAAATCTAATATTTTCTTATATTTGCTCCGCATATTCGAGATAGTGCAGACCGGGTGCGAACCCATGTTTGCACTATCTCGGTTTTTAATTTGCAGATAGAAAGATGAATAAAGACTATTACGTAGTGATTATGGCCGGGGGGGCCGGTACGCGCTTTTGGCCCATGAGCACCAACGTATGTCCCAAGCAGTTTATCGATGTGATGGGGACGGGGCGGACGATGATACAGCAAACCTATGATCGTTTCAGAAACTTTTGCCCGCCTGAAAATGTTTTGGTGGTAACGGGGCGTATTTACCGGGATATCGTGTTGGAGCAGTTGCCCGAACTGAAGCCGGAACAGGTATTGTGCGAACCCCACCGCAAGAACACCGCCCCCTGCATAGCCTACGCCAATTACAAAATCCATGCGGTTAATCCCGAAGCCACGGTGGTGGTGGCCCCCGCCGATCACGTGGTGTTGAAGGAGGATGTTTTCGCGTCCGTGATCGGGCAGGCGGCCGAAGCGGCCAGCAAGAACGACTGGCTCATCACCTTGGGCATAAAGCCTTCTTATCCCAATACGGGCTACGGCTATATCCAGTTTGATCCCGAAACGGTGTACAACGGAGAGGAAAACCTGCGGAAGGTGAAGCTCTTTACCGAAAAGCCGGAATTGGAGATGGCCCGTACCTTTGTGGAAAGCGGCGAGTTCCTGTGGAACGCGGGGCTGTTTATCTGGTCGCTGAAAAGTTCGATGGAGGCTTTCCGTACGTATCTGCCGGATGTGGACGAACTTTTTGCCGGCGGTCTGGGCAAATACAACACGCCGGCGGAGGCTGAATATATAGAGAAGGTATATCTGGTATGCAAGAGCATTTCCATCGACTACGGCGTGATGGAAAAGGCACGCAACGTATATGTGATAGCCTCCGATTTCGGTTGGAGCGATGTGGGGACATGGGGTTCGCTCTATGAACTCCGGGCCAAAGACAAGGCTGAAAACGCGATTGTGGGCAAGAACGTGATGATGTACGATTCTCGCCGTTGCATTGTGAATGTGCCGAAAAACAAGCTGGTGGTGCTGGAAGGTCTGGAAAACTACATCGTGGTGGAGAACAACGATTGTCTGCTGGTCTGCCGCCGCAGCGAAGAACAGAAACTCCGTCAGATCGTGGGGGATATCGCCTCCGAAAAGGGCGATAAATTTGTATAGACAGGCGGAAGGTTGATTGAAAAATAAATTAAATAAAACAAAATAAACAAGATATGAAAAAATTAGTTTTGTCATTGTGCGCGGTCCTCTGCGCTTTGACGCCTTTCAGGCTCTGCGCCGATGAGGGTATGTGGTTGCCTTTCCTCATCAAGCAGCTGAATTTCGAACAGATGCAGAAGTTGGGCTTGCGGCTCACGGCCGAAGACATCTACGATATCAACCATTCTTCGCTCAAGGATGCCATTGTGCAATTCGGCGGCGGTTGCACGGGTGAAATCGTTTCGCCCGAAGGTTTGCTGTTCACCAACCATCACTGCGGTTATGGCCAGATTCAGTCGCACAGCACGGTGGAACACGACTACCTTACCGACGGCTTCTGGGCCATGAGTAAGGCCGAAGAACTGCCATGCCCCGGCCTTACGGTAAAATTCCTCGTACGTATGGAAGACGTAACGGAAAAGGTGCTGGCCTTTGTAAACGATGATATGGATGAATACGAAAGAGCCGACACTCTCAGGGCCGTGGTGAACCGCCTTGCCGACGAGGCATCCGAAAACGGCCGTTACCTTACCCAGCTCAAGAACTATTTTGCCGGAAACGAATATTACCTTTTGGTCTATGAAGAATACAAGGACGTCCGTCTGGTAGGCGCCCCCCCCAGTTCGGTAGGCAAATACGGTGCGGATGCCGACAACTGGATGTGGCCGCGCCATACCTGCGACTTTTCGGTGTTCCGCGTCTATACCGCGCCTGATGGCTCGCCGGCCGCGTACAGCGAAGACAATGTGCCCCTCAAACCCAAGCATTACCTTCCCGTTTCCATCGCCGGTATCCGGGAAAACGACTACGCCATGATTCTGGGCTATCCCGGTTCCACCGACCGCTTCCTCTCCTCCTGGGGTGTGCAGCAGGTAATCGATGTGATCGCGCCCACCATCGTCAAGACCCGTCGGGCCAAGCTGGATGTACTCGACAAACATATGGCCGCTGACCCTGCTGTGCGTATCAAATACGCTTCCATCTACGCGCAGATAGCCAACTATTGGAAAAATTACATCGGTCAGGAAAAGCAATTGCAGAAAAATCATGTGGCCGATAAGAAACGCGAAATCGAAGGCCGGTTCGCCGCTTTTGCCGCCGACAAGCCCGAATACGCCTCGGTGCTGGGCGATTTGGCCGAGTCCTATGAGGTGTTGAATCCGCTGATGCGCCTCAATTATTATTTCTTTGAAGCCGTGCGAGGCCCGCAGGTGCTGAGCTATGCGATGCGTCTTTCGGCTTTGGAAGAAGCTTTGCAGCGCAAAGACGAGGATCAGGTGAAAAAGATTTGCGAATCGATGCGTGCCGCCATTCCGGCCATGTACAAGGATTACGACGGTGAAGTGAACCGTGAAATGATTGCCCGTTGTCTGGAATTGTACTATAACGATATAGATGCCGGGATGCAACCCGAAGATTTCCGTGCCTATGTGGCCAAGAAGAAAGGCGATTTCAATGCGATTGCCGATGACATCTACAACAATACCGTAGTGGCGGAGGCCGGGAAACTGGAAGCTTTCCTGAACAATCCGAGCCTGAAGAAACTGCAGCAGGATCCGGCTTACAAATGGACACAATCCATTTATCGCAAGGCCAAGGAATTCGGCTCCGCACCCCAGGTACGGGAGGCCACGGCCAAGCAGACCAAAGCCAAACGTCTGTTTGTGAAAGGCGTGCGTGAAATGAATGCCGGCACGGCCTATGCGCCCGACGCCAACCTCACCATGCGTCTCAGCTACGGTTCGGTAAAAGGCTATGATCCGGCCGATGCGGTACACTACGACTTCATCACCACCATCGAAGGTGTGATGCAGAAAGAGAATCCGAACGACCCCGACTTTATCGTTCCCGCCCGTCTGAAAGAACTTTATCAGGCCAAAGACTACGGTCAGTATGGCGACAGCACGCTGGTAACATGCTTCCTTACCAACAACGACATTACCGGCGGCAATTCGGGCAGTCCCGTCATCAACGCCAACGGAGAGTTGATCGGACTTGCTTTCGACGGCAACTGGGAAGCCATGAGCGGCGATATTTTCTTTGAACCGCAATTGCAGCGCACCATCGTGGCCGATATCCGTTATGTACTTTTCATCATCGACAAGTACGCCGGTGCCACCAACCTGATCAACGAGCTTACCCTTGTAAAGGAAAGACCGCAGGCCGAAGCCGCACAGGCCGAATAAGCCTTGTGCGCAGATTAAAACAAACGTAAACCATCATTCGGGCAGCCTGTTCACAGCCACAGGCTGCCCTTACCTCAAATACCCTTTTCGGATCCGGTGTCTTTGCCGGGTTTGAAAGAAACCGAAGATCCCATGAACGAGGAAACTATCGAACAGTCGGCCGCGGCCGAAAAGTCAGAAGTAAATCTGAATCAATTGGAAGCAATCGCCGCCCGGCAGAGACGGCAGGCAGAGGCGGAAGCCGATGAAAAGGCTATGGAAGAATCCCATGCCGATGTTGAGAATACCGCCGAACCCCCAACCGAAGAACTTTCAGAAGAAGAAATAAAGCGTATTTCGGCTTTGGACCGGGAGAATATCGTGGCCAGACTGGAGGCGTTGTTTGATCGGAAAGGCTTGGAAGAAGCCAAAAACACTGTGGCTTTGCTCCGTCTTAAATACAAGGAAAAGACGGGCGAGGTAAAGAAAGAGGCTTTAGACAAATTTCTGGAAGAAGGAGGCAACAAGATAGATTTCCGTTTTGCCGACGGCATAGAAGACCGATTTGTTTCCGTTACGCAGAAGATTCGCGAGTATCATCAGAAAAAGCGGGAGGAACAGGAAAAACTGATGGCCGACAATCTCCGCAGGAAAAAGGAACTTTTGGAACAGCTCAGGCAGCTGGTGGAAGAAGACAAGCCGCTTAAGCAAACCTATGATGCCTTTACGAAACTGACCGAGACATGGCGGGAAATCAAGCCCATTGCCCGTGCCGAGTCCAACAATCTGTGGCAGAGTTACCATTTTCTGGTAGAGAAGTTTTTTGAGAAAGTACGCATCAACAACGAACTCCGGGAACTCGATTACAAAAAGAATCTGGAAGAGAAGATTCAGCTTTGCGAAAGGGCCGAAAGCCTCCTGGCGGAGGAATCCATTGCCAAAGCCGCCCGTGAACTGCACCTGTTGCACGACCGTTGGAAAGAAACAGGTCCGGTAAGCCTTGAGAAGAAGGATGAGATCTGGGAAAGGTTCAAGGCCGCTTCAGACGCCATCGCCCAAAAACGCAAAGAATACTACGATAGCCTGCAAGCCGAAATGGAACAGAATCTTTTGGCAAAACGCGCTTTGTGTGAGAAGGCGGAAGCCTTGTTGGGAGAGGAACGCAAAGGCATAAAAGATTGGAATGCCGGTGCGGAGCGGGTGTCGGAAATGATGTCGTTGTGGAAAAACATAGGACGTGCCCCCCAAAATGAGAACGATGCGGTATGGGAACGTTTCCGCGCCAGTTTGAACGCCTATTTTGAAGCCAGAAAGGAATTCTACCGCAAGATCAGGGAAGAGCAGAGCAACAACTACAATCTCAAGGTTGATCTGTGCGTGCGTGCGGAGAACATTGCCCGGCGCACCGATTACCGTGCCGCTACCGAAGAATTGCTGAAGCTGCAGCAACAGTGGAAAGAAGCCGGTCCTGTACCTTTCCGGGTGTCCGACAAGATTTGGAAACGGTTCAGGGCTGCCTGCGACGAGTTTTTCAAGAACAAGGCCGATTACTACCGCTCTTTACGGAGCAGCGAAAACGCAAATAAAGAAGCCAAGGAAGCCTTGGTGGAAGAGGCCAAATCCTTGGCGGTTGACAATCGCGAAGCTTTGCTTGCGGCCGTAAAGGATTTACAGCGCAGATGGACCGAAATAGGCCATGTGCCGATGAAAGACAAAGACCGCCTGTATGCCGGTTTTCGTGCCGCGATAGACGAGAAATTCAAGGTATTCGGTTTGAGCCACTCCAATGGAATGCGCGATTTTTCTCATATCCGGACCCCCGAAGACGCGGCCTTATTGAGCAATAAGGATATTGCCCAGCTCAACACACGCATACAGCGGCTCAAGGGCGACATCACGCTTTGGGAAAACAACATGGGCTTTATTTCTTTGGCCAAGAGTTCGGCCGTGTTGCGCAAGGAATTTGAGAACAAGATACAGCGGGCTAAAGAAGAATTGGCTTTGTTGGAAGCCAAACTTAAGATTATCCGCACCAAGCCTGCGGAAAAAAACGGTGTTTCCGCGCCCGCACCCGAAACGGTTGAAAGGGAAGCTTCTGCCGGCAAAGAAGGAGAGAACGCTTAGTGAGAATCGATATCATCAGCCTCTTTCCCGAAATGTTTGCCGGGTTTCTGGCATCCTCCATTCCGGCGAGGGCGGTAAAGAAAGGTCTGTTCGAGCTGCGGTTGCATAATCTGCGCGATTACAGCACCAACCGATACAAGTCGGTGGACGACTATCCCTATGGCGGAGGCGCGGGTATGGTGCTGGGCATCGAACCTATCGACAACTGCATATCCACGCTTGCGGCCGAGCGGGAATACGATGAGGTGATTTTCGCCACGCCCGATGCCCCGGTACTGGATCAACCCATGGCCAACAGCCTTTCGCTCTGCCGCAATATCATTATCCTTTGCGGACACTACAAAGGGGTGGACGAGAGGGTAAGGGAACATCTGATCACCAAGGAGATTTCCATCGGCGATTACGTGCTTTCAGGCGGCGAATTGGCCGCGGCCGTGATCACCGATGCGGTGGTAAGGCTTATCCCGGGCGTGCTCAACGACGAGACATCGGCTTTGAGCGACTCCTTTCAAGACGGCCTTCTTTCGCCTCCCGTATATACACGTCCGCCCGAATACAGAGGTTGGAAAGTACCCGATGTATTGCTGGGCGGCAACGATAGGCTCAAGGCCGAATGGCGTTATGAAAAGGCGCTGGAGCGCACCAGGGAACGGAAGCCGTACCTGCTTGATCCGAAAGAAAACTGAAAGATGAACCGCTGCCGCAAGGCGGCATAAACATAAGAACGATGGGAGCATTCAAAGCCTACGATATCCGCGGGGTATATAACCGCGACTTCAACAAGGAAGACGTTTACAAAATCGGGTATTTTCTGCCCGAATTGCTGGACACTAAAAAGATATTGGTGGGAAGGGATGTGCGTACCTCTTCTCCCGAGATTTTCGCCTATTTCTGCAAAGGTGCCGAAGACGCCGGCGCCGATGTTTACGATTTGGGCATCTGCACCACGCCCATGGTGTATTGGGCCACGGCCGAATATGGTTTCAAGGCATCGGTGATGATTACCGCCTCTCACAATCCCAAAGAATACAACGGCTTGAAGATTTCGCGGGAGAATGCGCTTCCCGTGGGTTTCGACACCGGTCTGGGCGAACTGGAACGCTGGTTGAAAGAGCGGGTGGTGCTGCCGGTCGAGGCCAAGGGAAAAACCATCGGTTTCGATAAAAAGGCCGAGTACATCCGCTTCCAGAAACAGTGGGTAAGCGAAGACAACGCCTATCTGAAGATAGCCGTGGATTGCAGCAACGGCATGGCCTCTCTCTTCGTACACGAATTATTGGGCAACAAACCCGTGTATATATTCGATACCCCCGACGGAACCTTCCCCAATCATGAAGCCAATCCGCTGGAGCCCGAAAACATCCGCGACATCAGCCGTACCGTAAAGGAGAACGGTTCGGATATCGGTGTGATATTCGACGGGGATGCCGACCGTGTGATGTTTGTAGATGAAAAAGGGCAGTTTATATCTCCCGATTTGATGATTGCCGTGCTGGGCAATTATTTCCTCAAGGAAAAAGGCCTGAAAGGAAAAGTCCTACAGGATATCCGCACCTCGAAAGCGGTGCGCGCCTATGTGGAATCTCTAGGCAGCAGCATGGAGATGTGGCGGGTGGGCCGTGCCTATGCCGCGCTCAAACTGCGCGAGATAGACGGCATCTATGGCGGCGAACTGGCCGGACACTATTATTTCCGCGATTTCAATTATTCGGATTCGGGGCTGATGGCCTGCAGTCTTCTCCTGGGCATCTTCGCCAAGCTGAAGAAACAAGGCGTAAGCGTGTCGCAGGCAATTTCCGCTATCGCCACCTATGCCAATTCGGGTGAGGTGAACTTCAAGCTCGAAGACAAACAGGGCGCGATGGAAGCCTTGCGCCGGCATTTTACCGAAGAGGAGGCCCCGGCCGCTTTCTACGACTTCGACGGTTACCGCATCGAGTTCAAGGATTGGTGGTTCAATGTGCGTCCTTCCAATACCGAACCTTATCTGAGGCTTATCATGGAGGCAACCTCCCGGAAGCTGTTGGATGAGAAACTGGCTGTGGCCAAAGGAATCATAGAAAAATGCCGCGCTTAAAATCCGACATACGCATCAAGAACAAAAAGGCCGAATATCAGTTTTTTCTGATAGACCGCTACACGGCCGGGCTGGTGCTTACCGGTACCGAGATCAAATCGATCCGGGCCGGCAAGGCCAGTGTGAACGAGTCTTTCTGCGTTTTCATTCGGGGCGAACTTTTTATCAAGAATATGTATGTGGCCGAATACAGTCATGGTTCGGCCTTCAACCATGTGCCCCGCCGCGACCGGAAACTGTTGCTCAACAAACGCGAGTTGCGCAAGCTGGAGGGTAAGATCAAGGAAAAGGGGCTTACCATCATCCCCGTAGTGCTCTTTATAGATGAAAACGGCCGGGCCAAGATAGACATCGCCCTTGCCAAGGGAAAAAAACTGTACGACAAGCGCGAAACGCTCAAAGAAAAAGATCTCAAGCGCCAGATGCAAAGAGGCCGCGACGAATAGCGCGGCCTCTTTTGCGTTTCATTTTCCGGTTCCCTTTATCGGAGTTCTACCGAAAGAACCTCTTCGCCTTCCTTGTGGTCAACGCATACGGTCTTTCCGTGGGGATTGCCGCCCTTGACCAAGGTCTCCGCCAGTTCGTCCTCTATATAGTGCTCGATGCAGCGGCGCAAGGGCCGTGCGCCCAAATCGGGATCCCAGCCTTTTTCCATCAGAAAATCCTTGGCGGCATCGGAGATTTCGATACCGGCGTCCATTTTCCGGAGGCGTTCCCTGAGTTTGTCCGTTTCGATGTCGATGATCTTGAAGATGTTCTCTTTGCTGAGGTTGTTGAATATCAGGATATCGTCGATACGGTTCAGAAATTCGGGAGAGAAGTGGCGTTTGAGCGCCTTGTCGATGATGCTCCGGCTCCATGCGCCCCGTGCGGCATCCTTGGCGGCGGTCTGAAAGCCCACGCCATCGCCGAATTCGCGTAATTGGCGCGAACCGAGGTTGGAGGTCATGATGATGATGGTGTTCTTGAAATCGACTTTACGTCCGAGGCCGTCGGTCAGCTGTCCGTCTTCCAATACCTGTAACAACAGGTTGAAGATATCGGGATGCGCCTTTTCTATTTCATCGAAAAGCACAATCGAATAAGGCTTGCGCCTGACTTTCTCGGTCAGTTGTCCGCCATCCTCATAGCCCACATAACCAGGAGGCGAACCGATGAGCCGCGATACGTCGAATTTCTCCATGTATTCGCTCATGTCCACCCGGATCAGTGCGTTTTCGGAATTGAACATATACTGGGCCAGAGACTTTGTGAGATAGGTCTTGCCCACGCCCGTGGGGCCGAGGAAGATAAAACTGCCGATGGGGCGGGAGGGGTCCTTGAGGCCGGTGCGGTTGCGGCGTATGGCGCGAACCAGTTTGTGGATGGCCTCGTCCTGCCCGATTACCTTTCCCTCCAACACTTCTTCCATTCTGAGCAGTTGTTCCATCTCGTTCTGGGCCACTTTCTGAATCGGAATGCCCGACATCATCGCCACCACCTGCGTGATATCCTCTTCGCTCACTTCCGGGCGGTTGGCCTCGTTTTCGGCTTCCCATTCGCGGTTGGCCGTCTCCAATTCCTTCTTGAGGTTTTCCAATTCGTCCCGTATCTTGGCCGCTTCCACGAACTGCTGTTCCTTCAAGGCCGCTTCCATGGATTTCTTGGCCTGAACCGCCTTTTCTTCCAGTTCGGTAAGCGCTTCGGGAACATCGGACTGGCTGAGCCTAACCCTTGCTCCGGCTTCGTCTAGGGCATCGATGGCCTTGTCCGGCAACACCCGGTCGGTGATATAACGGTTCGTGAGTTCCACACAGGCTTTGAGCGCCTGCTCGCTGTAGCGAACCAGATGATGGTCTTCGTAGCGCCCCTGTATGTTGTGCAGTATCTCAAGGGTTTCTTCCGGAGAAGTGGCTTCCACCAATACCTTCTGGAAGCGGCGTTCCAGTGCGCCGTCTTTTTCGATGCTCTGGCGGTATTCGTCTAAGGACGTGGCGCCGATGCACTGGATTTCTCCCCGTGCGAGGGCCGGTTTGAACATGTTGGAAGCATCGAGCGCGCCCGAAGTGTTGCCCGCCCCCACGATCGTGTGGATTTCATCGATGAAGATGATGATTTCGGGATGCTTGTGCAGTTCGTTGATGATGGCCTTCATCCGCTCTTCAAACTGCCCTCTGTATTTGGTGCCGGCCACCACCGAAGCGATATCGAGCGTAATGATGCGTTTGTTTTTCAGGATACGGGGCACTTTGTGATCGGCGATGCGTTGGGCAAGGCCTTCGGCGATGGCCGATTTACCCACGCCGGGTTCCCCTATCAGGATGGGATTGTTCTTTTTGCGCCGGCTCAGGATCTGGATGATGCGGTTCAGTTCCTTTTCTCTGCCCACCACGGGATCAAGCAGTTTTTCGATGGCCGAACGGGTGAGATCCTTGCCGAAATTGTCCAGCGCGGGCGTGTCGGTTTTGGCGTTGGTCGCTTTCGGCGTGTCGTCTTGCGGGGATTGGGCGCCGGACTTGTTTTCCGCGTCCTCGCCGTACTCGTGCATTCCGATACCTTCCTCCATGGCGGAGGGATTTTTCGGGTTGTTGGAGACGGAAGTCTTCGACAGACGGCCGTTTATCAACGCATGGGTAATGCCCATTGAATTGAGGAGGGCGGTTACGCCGTATTCCCCGTTTTTGAGAATGGCCAGCAGGGCGTGTTCCGGCTCCACCTGATTCTGTTGGTGATCCGGTTGGAGCCGGAAACTTTCCAACACCATCACTTTCATGACTTGTTCCAAATGGCTGTCGAGCGGAAGATTCAGGTTCCGTTTTTCCGGATCGGCGGGGCGGTGTTCGGGGCGGATGGATTCTTCCAGCCTTTGGCGGAATACCGGTATGTCCAGACCACACTGCCGCAGCAGTTCGGCGGCACGGTTGTCGGCATGGCGGAGCATGCCCAGCACGATATGACCCGGGCCAACGTAATTGTTGCCGATACGGTTGGCTTCTTCCATGCCGTAGTTCAATATAGTCTTGAGTTGTTCGGAGAGGTTGATTTCCATTCGGTTCTATAAATTCTCGCGACCGACAGCAACATACTGCCGGACAATGCTACAAAAACTTGCAAATATAAGGGTTTTCTTGGTAGATAGGGGAGGGGGCTTTCCGCAAAAGGGCGGAAAAAACGGAGCTTGAAAGTCCGGTGGAAGTGTTAACAAAAAACGTGTTCCGGGGCTTGTGCAATGTGGTAAAAAAGCGTAATTTCGTGTTTTAATCAAGTATTAGAATAAGCTCATTTACAGAAAGTTAATAAAATGGAAGAAGCAGAAGGACACGGAAAGATAGTGCCGGTTGACATAGAGAAGCATATGCAATCCGCTTATATCGACTACTCTATGTCGGTTATTGTGGCTCGGGCCTTGCCCGATGTGCGGGACGGCATGAAGCCCGTTCACCGGCGTATTTTGTATGCGATGAACCAATCCGGCATCACCGCTTCGGGAGCCCATAAGAAGTCTGCCAGAGTGGTGGGGGATGTGCTCGGTAAGTACCATCCCCATGGCGACAGCTCCATCTACGGGGCCTTGGTGCGTATGGCGCAAGACTGGTCGATGCGTTATCCCCTGGTGGACGGTCAGGGTAACTTCGGTTCCATCGACAACGATCCGCCGGCGGCCATGCGTTATACCGAGGCCAGGATGCGTAAGATCGCCGAGTCGCTGTTGGAAGACATAGACGAGGATACGGTGGATATGCAGGCCACTTTCGACGATTCGGGCAAGGAGCCCACCGTGCTGCCCAGCCGGATCCCCAATCTTTTGGTGAACGGCGCCTCGGGTATCGCCGTAGGGATGGCCACCAATATGGCGCCCCACAACATGAGCGAGGTCTGCGACGGTATAGTGGCCTATATCGATAACAACGACATCACGGTAGAGGAACTGATGCAGTACGTCAAGGCGCCCGATTTCCCCACAGGCGGCGTGATTTACGGGTACAACGGCGTGCGCGATGCGTTTATGACCGGTATGGGCCGGGTGGTGATCCGCGGGGAGGCCGAAATCGAGACCACCGAGAGCGGCCGCAACCAGATCATCGTCCGTTCCATTCCCTATATGGTGAACAAGTCGGAGATGATTCAGAAGATAGCCGGCCTGGTTACAGACAAGCGTATCGACGGTATCGTGGACATCCGCGACGAATCCAAGCGTGATGTGCGTATCGTGTTCGATCTCCGTCATGACGCCGTGCCCAACGTGGTGCTCAACAAACTCTATCAGCAGTCTGCCTTGCAGACCTCGTTCAGCGTCAACAATATCGCGCTGGTGCATGGAAAACCCTGCCTGTTGAACCTCAAGGATTTGATACTGAACTTTGTGGAACATCGCCACGAAGTGGTGGTAAGGCGTACCAAGTTCCGTCTGGCCGAAGCCGAAGCCCGCGCCCATATTCTGGAAGGTTTGCTGAAGGCGTTGGATCATCTGGACGCCATCATCGACCTGATTCGTTCCTCACGTACCATCGACGAGGCCAGGCAAGGTCTGGTGGATAAATTCGCGCTTTCCGAAATACAGGCCAAGGCCATTGTGGAAATGCGTCTGGGGCAGCTTACCGGTTTGGAACGCGAGAAATTGCAAAGCGAATACGACGAAAAGCAACGTCTCATCGCCGAATACAACGCCCTTTTGGCCGACAAAGCCAAACGCATGGCCGTGGTAAAAGACGAGATCCTCGAAATCAAGGCCAAATACGGCGACGAACGCCGCACGCGCATCGTGTATGATTCGGCCGACTTCAATATCGAAGACACCATTCCCGACGAAGACATGGTGATCACCATTTCCCACATGGGCTACATCAAACGCACCCGCTTGGCCGAATACCGCCGCCAGAACAGGGGCGGCAAAGGCATGAAGGGTTCCGATGTGCGTACCGAAGACTTTGTGGAACACCTTTTCGTGGCTTCGATGCACAATTACATGCTCTTCTTCACCGAACAGGGCAAGTGCTTCTGGATGCGTGTGTTCGATATTCCGGAAGGTTCGCGCCAGTCGAAAGGCCGCGCCCTGCAGAACGTTATCAACATTGCCGCCGACGATAAGGTAAAGGCCTGCATCAACGTCAAGACCCTTAAGGACGAGCAGTACATCAACAACAACTACATCGTGCTCTGCACCAAGAAAGGGATTATCAAGAAAACCTCGCTTGAGGCATATTCCCGTCCCCGTCAGAACGGTATCATCGCCGTTACGGTAAGGGAAGGCGACCAGTTGCTCGAGGCCCGTCTCACCAGCGGCTCTTCGGTAATCATGATGGCGCTCCGCTCGGGCAAGGCCATCCGCTTCCCCGAAAGCAAGGTGCGTCCCATGGGACGCGGTGCGTCGGGTGTGAGGGGCATCACCTTGGCCGGCGAGAATGACGAGGTGGTAGGCATGATTTGTCTCGATTCGGCCGAAAGCGATGTGCTGGTGGTATCCGAAAAGGGCTTCGGAAAACGTTCCTCCTTTGAGGATTACCGCGAGACCAACCGCGGCGGAAAAGGGGTGAAGACCATCAACGTTACCGATAAGACCGGGGCTCTGATCGCCATCAAGGATGTAACCGATATGGATGATCTGATGATTATCAACAAGTCGGGCATTATCCTGCGGATGGCCGTGAAAGACCTCCGCGTGGTGGGCCGCGCCACACAGGGCGTGAAACTGATCGAACTCAAGGGCAAGGATTCCATCGCTTCGGTGGCCAAAGTGGCCATGGACGAAGAAGAGGGGGATGAAAATGCGCCCGATGCCGAAGGCGGAGACGTTGAAGCGCCCGTTCAGCCGGAAGAATAGAAATCCAAAGTAAACAGATAACAAAACAGAGCAAATATCATTTATCATGAAGAATAGAATTTTGTTGATTGCGCTGGTTGTCGTAGCCGTTATGGGAACCGGACGCGCACAGGAAAAAGCTGTGAAAGCGGCCAACCGCTATCTCTCTCAGCAGAAGATGAGCGAAGCGGCTTCCACCATCGACGCCGCCGTTCAGGATCCGTCCACCATCAATTCGTTGACGGCATGGATGACCCGGGGTAAAATCTATACCGCTATCGCGGGCAATCCGTTGTTGGCGCGCGATTATCCCCAGGCCGCCGACCGGGCCAAGGAATCCTACGAAAAGGCCCTGCAGATCGATCCCTCCGACAAGACGTTGGTGCTGATCCGTCAGGATGTGATCCGTCTTTCGGGCATCTTCTACGATCAAGGTGCCCTCCAGTACGAAAACCATGCTTTTGCCGATGCGGTCGCTTCTTTTGAAAAGTCCATGCAGGTTTCCATGCTGGAAGGCGATTACGACACCACCGCCGCGTTCAATGTGGCCCTGTGTGCCTCCAATGCCGGCGATTTAGACAAAGCCATCGAATACTACGGTATCATGGTCAACAACGATTATCCGCTTTCGAATGCCTATACGGGCATGGCGGATGCCTATTTCAGAAAAGACATGCGTGAGGAAGCTTCCAAGGTAATGGAAAAGGCGCTTGAACTTTTTCCCGACGACAAGAATGTGTACGTGGGAGCCTCTTCGGTTTACCTGCGGATGGGCGCCAACGAAAAGGCATCCGAAATGTTGAGCCGCGCTTTGGACAAATGGGGGGACGACGCTTCTTTCCAACTCTTTATCGGTATCGCATACGAAAACGACAAACGTTACGAAGAAGCGGAAGCCGCCTATAAGAGAGCCTTGGAGATCAACCCCGAATACTATGAGGCTATCTTCAACCTCGGTGCTTTCTATGTAAACAAAGGCATCCGGACCAGAGAAGAAGCCAATGCCCTGCCGTTGGAAGCCAGCGACGAATACGACCGTTTGGTGGACAAGTCGAAAAACGATTTCAACCAAGCCTTGCCTTACCTGCAGAAGATTATCGAGGTGCAGCCCGAAAACATGAATGTGCTGGTAACCATGCGCGATGTATATATGCAGCTTGGCAAGATAGAAGAAGCCAACGAAATCCGCACCAAGATAGAGGCTTTGGAAAACGCCGCGCAATAAGAGGCGGGTTTTCGTGAAAAATACAGGGTCGCATGTTCAACGTGCGACCCCTTTTTGTAATTTTACCCTATGAGTCAGGACAACAATTACCGTTATAAGGCACTTACCGTCGCCTTGTTTTTTGTGGCGGGTATGCTTATGGGTGCCTTCATGATGCAAAGACGTATCGGCAGACTCAGGCCGGTGATAAATTATGTGCAAGGCGGCGGTGGCCCGGTTTCCAAGGTGGGGGCGGTGATGCGCATGATAGAGGCCAATTATGTGGATACGGTAGATGGCGAGAAACTTACCACGGTGTCGCTTGATGCGGCCTTGCATAGTCTGGATCCGCATTCATCCTATATTCCGCCCAAGGAGTTTGAAAAGGCGGAAGAAGAGATACAGGGTAATTTTCAGGGGATCGGCGTGCAGTTTCGGGTGATAGACGATACGGTAACCATTATCATGCCCGTAAGCGGAGGCCCGTCGGAAAGAGTGGGTGTATTGCCCGCAGACCGCATCATCATGGCCGACGATGACACCCTTTCGGGCAAAAAGATGAGCACCGAGGCCATCATGAAAAAACTCAAGGGGCCTAAAGGCACCAAAGTGCGTCTGGCCTTGCAGCGGGCCGGCAATGCGGAGTTGATTTATGTTACGGTGAAACGCGATGTGATACCTACCTATAGCGTGGATGTGCATTTTGTGGTGGAAGACGGTATCGGATACGTAAAGGTGAGCAAATTTGCGGTTACCACGGCACGCGAATTTGAAAAAGCGATGAAGGAGCTTGCCGGTGCGGGGGTAAGTAAAGTGATTGTGGATTTGCGGGCCAACGGCGGCGGTTTGCTTACCTCCAGTCTGGAGATGGCCGATATGTTTCTCGAGGCCGATATGCCGATTGTCTATACCGAGGGGCGGAGCCGGCAGCGGATGGAGATCCGCGCCACCGGAAAAGGCCGCTACCGCGATATGGAAATGGTGGTGTTGCTCGACGAGTGGTCGGCCTCGGCCAGCGAGATTTTTGCCGGGGCGGTGCAAGACAACGACCGGGCCTTGGTGGTGGGCCGGCGTTCTTTTGGCAAAGGTCTGGTGCAGGAACAGATGGATTTGGGCGACGGCAGCGCGCTTCGGCTCACGGTGGCCCGGTATTACACCCCTTCGGGCCGTTGCATCCAGAAACCGTATCAGGGCAGTTACGAAGACTATGAGGCCGATTTGGCCCGACGCTATCTGAGCGGAGAAATGACAGGCACCGACAGTGCCTCGCATACTGATACGACAAAGTATTACACACGTAAAGGCAGGGTGGTGTACGGAGGCGGCGGTATCGAACCCGATGTGGTGATACCCTATAAGACCGACAGCCTGTTCGTTTATCAGAACCGCCTTTCCAACAGCGGCTGTTTCTACGATTTCTCTTTCCGCTATGTCAATCAGAACCGGAACGCGCTCAAAAAAGCCTATCCCTCCGCCGAAGCCTTTACCGACAACTTTGAAGTGGAGGGGAAACTGTTTGCCGATTTTCTCGCCTATACCGAAAAGAAAGGTATCGCGCAAGATTCCGCCAGTATAGCCCGATACGGCAATCAGATGCGGCTTACCCTCAAGGCTCTGATAGGACGGGACTTGTATGAAGACAAAGGTTTCTACCCCTCTTATCTGCAACGTGACGATGATTTTCTCCGCGCCCTTGAAATACTTCGCGGGGCGGATATGCAAAACAACATTTAAAATATAACACAATGAAAAAAGGCGTTTTTATTCGTACGTTGGCCATCTTGGGGCCGATTGCACTCCTTCAATCCTGCCATTTCCGTCAGGCGGCGCTTGTAGAGGCAAGTATAGAAGGCGGTTTGGCCGCCGATACGGCCTATATCCGCTATGCTCCTTTAAGCCGCACCGACTCTGCGGCTTTCGATACCCTTGTGTTGGAGAACGGCAAATTCTCCTGGAATCCCGATATCGACGAACCGGTTGAGGTGCAGATAGAATTGGGACGCGACCGGAAATCCTACAAAGGCCGTCCGATGGCGGCTCCCTTGGCCTATTCCATGCGGTTTGTGGCCCAGCCCGATGAGAAAATCCGCTTGCAAGCCGTTTATGAAGACGGCTTTCTGGCCTACGATTTGGCCGGTTCCTACGATTTGGCCATGCAGTCGCGTATCCGTAACGAGGTGAAGGATGCCTATATCGCCGCCACCCGGTTGGGCGAAAGCATCCGGGAAGCTATGGCCGGCGGTGCCGAGAATGCCGATGAAGCCTATGTGGACAGCCTTTATGATGCGCTGGCCCGTTTCCGCAACCAAATCGGAGATGCCGCCTTGGATTATGTGCGGCAACATCCGGAACGGGTTCATGCCGCCTATTTCCTGCTGACGCACCCCGAACGCGATACCTTCCTGACCTATTACCCGATATTGAAGGAAGACCTGCGCAACGGCAGGATGGCCGAACGCCTGGAGGCGGCCCGCAAGACAGCCGAGCGTATGCGCACCATTCGACAGAATGCCGAAAGACTTTCGCCCGGCGCACAGGCGCCCGACTTCACTTTGTTGGATCTGAAAGGCAGACCGGTAAAGCTTTCCGACTACAGCAACCGCCATGTGGTGATTGATTTTTGGGGTACATGGTGCCAGTGGTGCGTGAAAGGTATCCCCCAGATGAAAGCGGCCTATGCCAGACACAAAGGCAAGGTGGTGTTTTTAAGCATTGCCTGCCGGGACAAGGCCGAAAGGGTGCAGGCCTTTGTGGAAAGGGAACATATCGGCTGGATCAACGTGATGAACGATGACTTCGGCAACGATATCGCGCTGATGTACGGTGTGAGCGGCTTCCCCACCAAAATCCTTTTGGAACCCGGTCTTAAGGTGAAGAACCGCTATCTGGGCGAAGTGCCTGAATTCTATCAAGATCTTGACCAAATCAAATAAAGGAAAGGAGTGAAATCAATGGCTGTAAAAAAAGAAAATCTGCGGAGCGCCAAGCCCGTGAGAACCAAACTGCCTAAGATATTTGTGCTGGACACCAATGTGTTGTTGCACGATTACAAGGCTTTGCATAATTTTCAGGAAAACGATATCGTCATTCCCATGGTGGATTTGGAAGAAATCGACCACTTCAAGAAGGGAAACGAACAGATCAATTTCAATGCCCGGGAAATCATGCGTTCTTTGGATAAACTCTCCGAAAAGGGTTTGTTTGAAAACGGTGTTTCGTTAGGCAAAGGAAAGGGTCGGCTTACCGTGATGTTGGGCCAAGGCATCACAGAGGAGATGAAACGGGCCTCGATGGCCGACATCCCCGACCACCGTATTCTCGCCGTGGCATTGGATATTCAGAAAGCGCATCCCGAACGCACGGTGCGTCTGGTAACCAAAGACGTGAACCTCCGGATGAAAGCCAAGGCCTTAGGCATGCCGGCCGAAGATTACCTTACCGACAAGACCCCCGAAGAGTCGGATTTCGTGAAACGGAAAATTATCCGTGCCGCGGTTCCCGACAGCGTGGTGGCCCGGCTGTATGAGAAACCGGAAGGCGTTTCGGCCCAAGAACTTAAATTGAAGCCGGCCAACAACGAATATTTTGAACTGGAGGGTCAAAGCTCGCGTATGCCGGTGATGTACAACAGCCTTACCAAAAATGTGGTGCGTGTGGAGATGCCGAATGTATCCGGCATTTCGCCGCGCAACGACGAGCAGGCTTGTGCGCTGGATGCGTTGATGCGTCCGCAGATACAGCTGGTGGCCTTGACCGGTGTGGCCGGAACGGGCAAAACCTTGCTGGCCCTGGCCGCGGCCTTGGCGCAGTTGGACGATTTCAAATCGGTTTTGCTGAGCCGCCCCGTGATACCTTTGAAAAACCAGGACATGGGCTTCTTGCCGGGGGATGCCAACGAAAAGCTGGCGCCCTATATGTTGCCGCTTTACGATAACCTGGCCGTGATAAAGAACAAGACCCGCATTTCCCAGCACGAATACGTCCGTATCGAGGAAATGCAGAAAAGCGGAGCCTTTCAGATAACGCCTCTTGCCTATATCCGTGGCCGGAGCCTGTCGGAAACGTTCTTTATCATCGACGAGGCGCAGAACCTCACCCCCCACGAAATAAAAACCATCATCACCCGTGCAGGGGAAGGCACCAAGATCGTTTTCACAGGCGATATACGGCAGATAGACTCTCCTTATCTGGATTCACGTTCCAACGGATTGAGCTATCTCTGCGACCGGATGTTCGGTCAGGAGGTGTTTGCCCACATCAACCTGCGCAAAGGCGAACGCAGCCCCTTGGCCGAAATAGCCGGAAAACTGCTGTAGCGCAAGTTTTTTTTGGGTTGATAAGCGGTCAACCTGTCACGGAAAGAGCCTGCCGTACGGCAGGCTCTTTTTTTTGCTTTAAATACGGTCGGTTATACCCCGATTGCGCCCGGTTTTGGGGCGTTCATCACACGCTATAAGTTGCCGAAGCGGCGGCGGGCCAGAAACTCCAGGCAGGAGAGAAGCAAAAGGAGAATCAGGAGCGGTGTCTTTTCCAACAGGGAAAGATAGCTTTCTTCGGTGTGTAGCCGGGGCTTGAGATCGTTGCGGCTTTCGATCGCCTTGAAGAGTTCGTCCCATGCCGCCGGTTGCGGCTTTTCGGGGCCGCCGGCATAGAAAAAGCCTCCGTTGTAGGTAAGGGCGAGGTTGCGCAACAGTTCTGTCCGGGTGGGTTGCTGCGGATTCTCTATCCGGGGATCGGACACGCTGAAAACCCCCTCGGCCCTGTAAGTCTGTTCTCCTATCGTGGCGGAGGCCGCATAACGGTAATCGCCTTCGGGCAGGAAGCCCGCGTCCAGACGATAGTTGTCGCCTTCGGGCAAAAACAGAAACTCGTAACGTAGATCATTCTGCGCCTCTACGGTAAAACGCACTTCGGCATCCGGTGTTTTTTCAAAAGCGGCGTTGTACAGCTCGGCGTAAACCTCCAGTTTCTCGGTGTTCCGTATCGTGGCCGGACAGCGAACCGTCAGGTTGTTTTCGGGACGGACTTCGCAGAGCAGTTGCACCACACGGTCTATAAGGCGGTCGAACGACTCGGTATCGCCTGTTTCCTGATAGTTGGCAAGCCGCCATTTCCACAGTCCGCTGCCGGCCAGGAGGCCGGCGCTCCGGTTGCCCTGTCGGACAATCCACAGCAGAGGCTCGTCGGTGGCTACCTGCATGATGACCTGGTTCAGTACCGTCTGGCTGCCGGCAACCGGAGCGCAGGCGGCAAAGGGCACCCACAAGGGCGGGAACGAGGCCCAACGGCGTTTATCTTCCCCGGATACGTTGAACAACCCGAACGAAGCCGGAACGGTGCCCTGTGCCGCGGCAAAGCTTCCGCTTTGCCGGCCTCCCCCCACTCCAACGGTCTCCTTGTCGAAAGCCGAAAGCAGGGTGGAAGGCGTAATCATATAGAAAATCGGCTTCCTGTCCCATACCGCCTGCAGGCCGTCAAGGGGAAAGGAAGCCGAGGGAAGACCATGCAACACCACCAAGTCGTAGGCCTCGAAACGTTTTGGATTTTGCAGAAAGGGAGCCATATCCTGGGCCAGTACCAGATCGAGCTTGTATTTTTCCTGTTGGTTCAGGCTTTGACGCAGACAGGATATATCGGGATGGGGTGCATGGGCGATAAGGAGTATCTTCTGCCGGTTGTCCAACACCTGCACCCGGAACTCCCGCCGGTTGTTCTCCCGGTCGTTTTCTTCTTCTACGGCATCCAGCATCACCTGATACCGCTTCATGCCGCTTTCTTCGGCCATACATTCCCATTCCACCGTAAGTTCGTCCTTTCCCCCGAAAGCGATATCGCACGCCTGTAGTTCCTTTCCGTCCGAAATCAGCCGGAGGCGTGTTTTCGCCATGGGAGCGCGGTGCTGTGCCATACGGATCCGCAAGGGAAACCTGTTGCCCTTGAACGCATAGCGGTTGAAGAGCACCTCTTCGATAAACAGGTCGGGATGCAGGGTGGTGTCGCCCACGGCTACGGTATAGCAGGGAAAGGCAAGTTTCCGGTAGGCCGCAACCGGTTCTTCACCCAGATTCACATTGCCGTCGGAAACAATCACGGCCAATGCGCTCTCTTGACCAACGGCGGCTTGCCCGATATGGCCGAACAGGGCCGCATAATCGGTGGCAGGTTCCTCAAAAGAGAAGCCGTGCGCAGGGTGCACCCGCAAACCGAAGCCGAGGATACGCACGTCGAAACGTTTGGAGAGCCGATCGGAGAGCCGGTTGATTTGCCGGTGTATTTCGGCAGAGAAAGCGGAGGGAACGAACGCCCCGCTGTCGGACAATGTCTTGCGGCAGTCTGCGTTGAGCGCCCCCCGCATCGAGGCCGATTCATCTACGGCCAGATAGCATACGGGTTTCTCTATCACTTCCCTTTTTATCCGGACAGGAGGCAGGAACAGCAGCAGGCATAAAAGAAAAACGAACCCGAAACGGAACGTGCAGAGGATAATCCGCCAGTTCCGGCCGAGTTCGTCTTTCCGGTTTCTCAAATACAGCGCTCCGGCGTATGCGGCCGCAACCAAAAGGGCGGCGGCCAAGGGCCATACGGAGGAAAGCATCTGTATCCGCATGGTTTTCTTACATATTCATACCACCGCAAACGTGCAGTACCTGACCGCTTACATACGAAGAGAGATCGGAAGCCAGGAAGAGGCATACGTTGGCCACGTCTTCGGGCGTTCCGCCACGGTGCAGGGGAATTTTGGCGGCCCATTCCTTGCGTACATCCTCGGAAAGCTGGGCGGTCATGTCGGTGATGATGAAGCCGGGGGCGATGGCGTTGGCGCGGATACCGCGTTTGCCGAATTCCTTGGCCACCGATTTGGTGAAACCGATGATACCGGCTTTGGAAGCCGAGTAGTTGGCCTGACCGGCATTGCCCGATACGCCTACCACCGAACTGAGACTGATGATGCTGCCCGAACGTTGGCTGCTCATGATGGGCGCCACGCATTTGGTGAAGTTGAATACCGATTTAAGGTTTACATTGATAACCGCGTCCCATTGCTGTTCGGTCATACGCAACAGGAGACCGTCTTTCGTGATACCGGCGTTGTTCACCAAAATATCGATACGGCCGAAATCCTTGGCGATGGCGGCCACCGTTTCTTCGGTATTGGCGGTGTTGGAAGCATCGGAAGCGTAACCTTTGGCTTTTACGCCCATGCCTTCAAGTTCTTTTACCAAAGCCTGCATATTTTCGTCGTCGCGCAAGTCGGTAAAGGCGATATGGGCACCTTCGGCCGCAAAACGTAAGGCGATGGCCTTGCCGATACCGCGAGAGGCTCCGGTAATCAGGGCTACTTTGTCTTGTAAAAGTTTCATGAGATTATACGTTTTTATGAAAGATATTCGTGATAGTCGGATCAAGCTTCCGTTTTCTTTTCGATACCGAAACTGAAACGCCGGTCTATTTTTCTCGAACTTACCTTGAGTGCAAGGAAATACAAAGCCAGCGCCACCAAGGCACCCAAGCCGAGCAACGGTTCGCTTTTGGTAAACAAGGCCGTGAGGAATATGCCGGCGGCAGCGGCGACCAAAGAAAACACATAGGCGTAAAGCACGGCCTTTAATCCCATGCCCGGACTGAGAAACACATTTACCGTTTCCCCCGGCCGGTAATCAGCGGAACGAGCGGTCTTGATCCGTATTTCCTTGTCGGTTTTTTCCGACATCTGGCAGAGGCTTTTGGCATGGCAGGAACCGCAGGCCGAGGTGGATTGGATCTTTACCGTAACCGAACCTTGGCCAACTTGCGTAACGATGCCTTCGTGAGAAATCTTTTCTGCCATTTGCGTTCCATTTGCGTTTGAATGCCGTCCGGATTGTCCGTGCCGGCTTAGGCTTGAAATCCGTCTGCAAATATACGGATGTTTTTCGAGCCCCGTAAGGGAAAGGGGATATAAACAAAACGCCCTCCCGAGGGAAGGCGTTTTACAAGAAAACAAGATGAATCTTATTTCACTTTCTTAGCCAAGGTGGCACCGGCTTTGAATTTAACCACCTTCTTGGCGGCAATCTTGATGCTCTGGCCGGTTTGAGGATTGTGACCCTTGCGGGCGGCTCTTTTCTGAACGCTGAAAGTACCGAAACCAATCAAGGCGATACGATCGCCTTTCTTGAGCGCGTCGGTGGTAACGTTCAAATAAGCTTCGAGGGCTTTTTTGGAATCGGCCTTGGAAAGGTTGGCTTTCTTGGCCATCGCTTCGATCAATTCTGTTTTGTTCATGACTGTAAGTTTTAGGAGTTGAACATTCAATGTTTTACGAAGCAAAGGTATTTTTTATTCGGAAAATGGCAAAATAGGAAAGGACTTATAATCTGAATATTGCTATTCTGCATTGTTTATAACCTCAGCAGAGAAGTAGTCTCTGGCTTCGTCAACGCGAAAGCCGCGTAAACAGTCGCTTATTGTAAGTTGTTTTTTTCCAGGTAGTTGCAGTTTTTTTACAGAAACAAAATTTCCATCGCCGCAACAGATGCTTAGAAAATGTTTATTATCAGACACAAACCGCCCTTGTTCATAACTTTTTTTGACCGGCCCTTCCCAAACCCCCTCGATTAGCTTCACCGGAAGGGTTTTTCCGGAGGAAAACTGGTGCAGGCAGGCAATGGCGCCGGGGTAGGGGCTGAGCGCATGCAGGTGTTGCAGTACTTCCCGGGCGGATTGATTGAAGTTTAAAAAACAATCTTTCTTAAAAATTTTTGGTGCATTTGGCAGATTTCCGCAGTCTGAACCCGACTGAGGGATAGGATTCACCTTGCCTTCGAATAAAGCCTGTGCGGTTTTTACCGTGAGCGGTGCACCGAGGGCAAGCAATTTGTCGTGCAGGCTGCCGGCGGTTTCGTTTTCGTCCAACGGGATTTTTTCCTGAAACAGAATCGCACCCGTATCCAAATCCTTGTCAAGCAGAAAAGTGGTAACACCGCTTTCCCTCTCTCCGTTCCAGATGGCTCTTTGAATGGGCGCGGCGCCCCGGTATAGGGGCAGGAGGGAGGCATGGAGGTTGAAAGTGCCTAAGGGCGGCATGCTCCATACTTCCTGCGGCAGCATGCGGAACGCCACCACAATCTGTAAATCGGCTTTGTAGGCGGCCAGCTGTGCCAAAAAAACGGGATCTTTCAGTTTTACGGGTTGCAGTACGGGCAATCCGGCCTCGAGGGCGGTTCGCTTTACATCGCTCATGCCCGTCTTCTGCCCTCTTCCGATAGGTTTGTCGGGCATGGTTACTACGGCCACCACATTCAGTCCGGCCTGCAACAAAGCCCTGAGGCAGCCGGAAGCGAACTCGGGCGTGCCCATAAAGACGATCCGACCGTTCATCTTAGCCTATATTGAGGATGTGGAGCATCTGCAGGGCGGCTTCGGCGGCTTCGCTGCCTTTGTTGCCGAGTTTCCCGCCCGCGCGTTCTTCGGCCTGAGCCAAGGTGTTGGTGGTCAGGACACCGAAGATAGTCGGTTTGAGGTAGCGGATGCCTACTTCTGTAAGACCGTCGGCAACTGCCTGACAGATGAAGTCGAAATGCCGGGTTTCGCCCTGAATCACACAGCCTAAACAGATAACGGCATCGGTATCCGGTCGGGCGGCAAAAGCGGCCGCGGCCGAGGAAAGTTCAAAACTGCCCGGCACGGACACCACGCGGATATGGTCTTGCGCTACACCTGCGTTGCGCAAGGTCTGCACGCAACCGTCGCGCAAGGCATGTGTAACGGAAGTGTTCCATTCTGCCACGAGCACTACGAACCGATGGTCGGGATTAAGGGAAAAGGAATTTAGAGGCTGGTCTGAAATGCGGTTTAGGGTTGCCATGGATTATAAGATAAGTGGGTGTATGAGGAAAGCGGCCATAAAAAAAGGGAAACCGCCGTTTCTGAAACGATTGCCGGTTTCCCCCGAAAAGGTCGGTTTGAGCTTTATTTGCCTAATTTGGCGTTCATTCGGGCAATGTAGCGCTCAATGTCGCTTGCTTCGCGTGAAGCGGGGAATTGATCGCGTACGCTTTGGTAGAGGCTCAAGGCCTTGCCGTATTGCTGCAGGCTTTCGTGAACCATGGCCGTGCGCATTATCAGCGCCGGCGTAAGCACTTCGTTGGGATACTTGGAAATGCCTTTGCTGTAGGCTTCAAGCGCTTTTTCGGGTTGATCCAACTCCATATAGGCATCGCCCAGCACCTGACAGGAAAGTATGAAGAGCACGGGATCTTTGGTACGGAATTTCTTAAGGTATGCCACGGCATCTTCAAAATGTCCTTGATGCAGATAGGCCAGACCGGCGTAATAATTGGCCAGTTTGCCGCTTTTGGTAAGACTGTAGCGGTCGGCGATCTCGAGCATGCCTGCATGTTGGCCGTCGCCGTTGAGCGCTACCGACAGCGAATCCATTTCAAAATAACGTTGGGCAACGAACATTTCTTCCGCCGCCGTTTTTTCTTTGGGTGCGATGTAGAGGTATTTTACCCCGAAATATCCCACCACCAATACCACGATAACGGCAACGATGCCGATAATGAGCGAGCGGTGCTTTTCAAAAAAATCGCCCGTTTTGACGAGCGCCACTTCCACATCTTCCACCACTTGTTCGCCTTTTTCCACTTTTTCAGCCATAATGCTTAAATATTTAGGGCGCGAAGATACGAAAAAATCCGGGAAAAAGCTTTCTTCTTTTCTTTTTCAAAAAAAGTAGTATCTTTGCAACCCGTTTGCCCAGATGGCGGAATTGGTAGACGCGCTACTTTGAGGGGGTAGTGTCGGTTTCGACGTGCAAGTTCGAGTCTTGTTCTGGGCACCGTGAAAGGCTGATAAACCGTCAGCCTTTTTGCCCAAATGGCGGAATTGGTAGACGCGCTAGTTTCAGGGACTAGTTTCAGCAATGAAGTGCAAGTTCGAGTCTTGTTTTGGGCACCCCAGATAGCTGTTAATCATTTTTGATTTTCAGCTATTTTTATTTTTGCGATAAGCAATTTTCAATATACATTGTCAGGAACGGAGAAGGGACATGGTCTCAACCTTACGATTCTAACGCTAACGTTTCTGTGCCAAAAATAGAAAGCATTATTCTGCGATAAAAACGGCATCGGGAGGTATGGTCTTTTCTGAATGATTTATGTCGTTTGCCGCAACAAATCCAAATGAGGCACAATCATCCTTTCTGAAATATTCCAAACAGATACCATCTGCAACTCTTTTTCAATAGAAGCTTAGTCCGGGAAATGATTTGAGGGGTTTCTCAATCTCAGCCATATAACGTTTACTGCGATTTGCCGCCCTGAATCCCCGTAAATCAATATACGGAGCGTGGAAGGGTCTTCAAGCGTGATTTTCCTCCGCGCATCGACCGTATCGCGTTAAACGAAAGAACTGCGGAAAGGGGAATCGGAATGAATGGAAAGTGGCAAAACAAAAAACGCCGTGCTTGCACGGCGTTTTTTGTTTTGCCAGCAGACCTTGCGGTTTGCTGTAAATATGGAAAAGAATCACTGCAAGGCAGTAGTCTGAATTAGCGTACGATAACGCGTTTTACAGCAGCCTGGCCGTTTTCGGCAGCGATGCGTACAAAGAAGATACCGCTGTTTTCCAGACGAATCTTCTGCGTACCGGCGGCAACCGTCATTTGTTTAACCATTACGCCGTTCGAAGCAAAGATGGCAACTTCGGCGCGAACGGGAACAACCAGGTTGAATTCGCCGTTGCTGGGGTTGGGATAGATGCTTACGCCGGCCAATTCTTCGCCTTCGTTGGCGGTCTCAATCGTGTAGGCAGCTTCCGCGATATCCGACTTAACGCCACCGAGGATGGCGATAGCCTTGATGGTAACCTCTTCGGTGATTTCAATCGCTTCGGTGAATTCGGTGCTTTCTTCGGTGGGCTCTTCACCGTCGAGCGTATAGTAGATAACGGCACCTTCGGTAGCGCAGGCGATGGTTACTTTCGTACCCATGGCTACTTCACCGGCACCCGGCTCGAAAGTGGGAGCGGCTACTTCGGATACTTCCTTGATGGTGTATGCAGCCGTTACAATATCCGATTTGTAGTTGCCGGCAATGGCGATAGCCTTGATGGTAACCTCTTCGGTGATTTCAATCGCTTCGGTGAATTCGGTGCTTTCTTCGGTGGGCTCTTCACCGTCGAGCGTATAGTAGATAACGGCATCTTCGGTAGCGCAGGTAATGGAAACTTTCGTGCCTTTGACTACTTCGCCGGCAGCCGGATCGAAGACGGGAGCTTCAACTTGACCGATAACGGTATAGGTGGCCGAAATAATGTCCGATCCAATGGGGTAGCCACCTACAGTGGGCATGTCGTCTCCTTCACCTTCTTCGCTTGGATCGGCATAGCAGATGGCCCTGATTTCGGTTCTCTTCGAGATGGTGATGCCTACGGCATCGTCATATCTGAAGATGCTTGTGCCAAACGCGTCTGTGAATTCGTATCTGTCCCAGGTGGGGTTGGTGCCGTCAACCGTATAGTAGATCGTACCGTTGGTGCTGTTGTTCTTGATCTTCACAACCGTTCCTTCTTCTACCGCACCGGCAGCCGTTTCGAATTCGGGCGCTTCGGTGGATTGGATGGTGGTGTAGTCCAGGGTAACCATATCGGTGGTAATGTAAATGTCGTCTCTTTCGCCAACCTGGAGATAGCCTTTACACATAATTTTGGTGGGCTCGTTGATCATGAAGTAGGAGTAGACACGTTCTTCATCTGGACCGTTAACCATACCGCCGCGCTGCATCTTCTGCACGCCTTCGCCTTCCTGCGCCAGGTAAGCGGCCAAGTCGGGTTCGGTTTCGCCGTCGGTGGTGTAAACAACCATATAGATATTGCCATCGAAGTAGTCGTCAGAATAAACCTCCGTGTAGACGGGCGTGTATTTGCCTACCGTCGAGGTATTGTTGCCAACATACATTGTCGCCGTCATATCTTCGATGTATTTGTACGTGGCCGTGGTTACGTCAGAAGATACGCCGTCTTTTACAGCAATGGCTTTTACCGTTTTGGCGTTTTCGGGCATCAGGAACCCTTTTTCATACTTGGTGCTGTTTTCACCTTCAGCTTCCGGGGTCGAACCATCGGTGGTGTACCAAAAAGCCAGTTCGGCGTCATCATCGATGCTGAGGATGAAAATAGAGTCCTTCTTGGAGATCACGCCGTCGCCAACCACGTCCGAGGAGGTCGAGATCATGGGAGCGGCAACCGTTTCGCCGCTGGTGGCAAAGGTGTATTCGGCAACGTGCGTTGTGCCGAAAGCCATGCCTTCTTCGCAGGATTCACAAACAAAAGCAATGGTAGCGGCAACCACAGGCTTTTCGGCTGTAGGAACCGGTTTGTTTCTTTCATTATACATCTCATCGTCCGTCGAAGAGAAGGTATAGGCCTTGGCCTCATCTTTAGTGGCGAACAAATTCCAAGCGATGCCAAACACAAGTTGATCTTCGGAAAGATTGTCGGGGTTCACATAGGTGAGGGTGATTTCATCGCCGTCCGTTATGGATGCGCCGTCTGCGGGGCTGAACGACAACGTGATGTTGGGTTCAACGAATCCAGCTTCATCTTCTTCAACCGTGTAGCTGGCGACAAAAACTTCGCTGTAAATAACATCAGGATCAGTGTCTTCTTCCGCGGTCATGTTCGGCAATGCCAATACAACGCCAACCACCGGAGTTTCTTTGGTGGGGGTTACCTTGGCTGTAAACGCCGATGCGGCGAACGTATGATCGTCTGCTCCGAATGTCCAGGTAAAGGCTTGCGCTTCTTCTGCGGAAGCGAATAATTTGTAGCCCAAACCTACTATCATGCCTTCGGTTACAACTGTGGTTGTTCCATCTTCAGTAACCTCAACGGAACCCGAAAAACTGATTTCATCACCGGCTGTTATCGTCGAACCACTGGCAGGAGTAAACTCTACCTTGTTCACGAACGATGTTTCTTCTTGCGCCACGGCGGAACCCGTCATGGAGAAGACCATCATCAGGGCGGCTAAGCCCGAATAATGTAATTTC